>JAZQYS010000330.1:0-4682 GCA_045633645.1 Victivallaceae bacterium
GCAGAAAACGGTATTTTTGAATTTTATCATAAGAGGAGTCTATCCAGTCAAAAGCAAGGACTGCTTCAGCGTATAACATGTTGTTTCTTATTTTCGGCAGGTGTTTTCTCAGACGTGATATTTGTGTTTTCTGCCGCAGAAGTTGTCCCTCTGAAAGCAGATCAGCGGTGATAACGCGTTCCAGTGCTTTCAGACGGTATGTTTCCACCGCAATCATTGAGACGGCTGCAGGCTGCCACATATTATCAATCAGAGACTCACGGCAGTAATGCATCTTTTCCAGAGCATCCACGATTGTTTCCGTGTCGCGGGCATTGACGGCAAAACGCAATCTCCAGTATTGCATGATTGCAACGCGCTTGAGTTGAGAGCCGAATTGGAAATTTGTTATAAATTTTCCTTTTTCGATATGTTGTTGCCGCAGGGGCAGGGGATGGGCAAGCAGTGTGTTCCACGCCTTGAAATATTTGTCCTGAAATAATTTTTTTTGCCGATACTCTGCTGTTTCCTCATCCATTTCAACATAAAGCGGATCAGGAGAAAACAGAAAATCAAGATGGAACTGTTCTTTTTGCAGCAGATCGGCTTTTTCCCAAAAGTCGGAATCAGGTTTTCGGTTGCCGTAATAGCGTTTGCAGAAATTTATTGCATCAACGGGAGTTGAGGTGAGTTTTTCCAATTCTGCTTTTTTCTGTTGAAACTCATTTTTTGAAAAATGGGCAAGTGTGTTTGTGAAAATTAAAACCGCAAACCAGAGAAGCAAAACTGAACAGACCGCTTTGCCGAACATTTTTCTCAACGGCAGTTTTTCTGCGGAAGAAAGAAGTTCTGCCGTTGAAAAGAGCCAGAGGAGCAGAAAAAATATTCCTGCGTAACCTGCGGCAGGTCTGCAGGGTTCCGGCAGCATGAATTTTTGAAAAAATGTTCCGGTTGCATGACAACTTAAAAGCAAATCTGCAAGAACGAATACCTCTGAACTGTGAAAAAGCCCGTAAAGGGCGAGAGAAAGACAGATTTTATTGCATAATAACGAAAGCGGTTGTCGGATAAGCTCCTTGAAGCCGCCGCATTTGAACAGATAGCGTAAAACGGTGAACAGAAAATATCCGGTAAACAGAGCTGGAAGAGCAAAGAGAAGAGCAATCGTTAACGGCAGATGACCGACAAGCGGATAAAAAATCATACCGTGGATTTTTCCGCTTGCTGTCAACAGAGAAAAATAACTCCAAGTGCCGAAAATAAACAAAACGATTCCCGCAAAAGCTCCCCGGGCGGGGAAGTCGATGTAAAAGATATTGCGGATAAATTGTTTCATTGCTGGTTGTTCCTGTGGATTCCGGTTATCTCCTTTTTCGGTTCCATGGGAGTTTTGAAGTAAGTTTATCCGAATATCCCGGCTCTATCTGGTCAAATCCGATTGAGAGGATAAGAGCTGTCGCCAGCAGACAGGATATCAGGTTGCTGCCGCCGTAACTGATAAAGGGAGCAGGCATCCCCTTGGTCGGTGCGCTGCCGGAAACAGCCAGCAGATTGATCGCTGCTTGAAGTGTTATGCCGCAGCTTAACGCAAAGCCCAGAAGCATTCCCAGCCTGGATTCCGAACATAAGGCTATTTTCAGAGAAAAATAACCGTACAGCACATAAAGAAGAATGACCGACAACATCGCAATCAGTCCCAACTCCTCTCCGACGATGGCAAGAATGAAGTCGGTGTGAAACTCCGGCAGAGCTCCGGATTTGAACTTGCTTGTCATAAATCCGGTTCCGCCCCAGTTGCCCGAACCGAGTGCATACAAAGAGTTCAACAACTGATATCCCTCTTTGCTGCCCAGTTTTTCGGGATTGAGGAAGGACGTCATGCGGATACGCCTGTTTTCATTCATAAGATAAATCATAATACCGGCGACCGGCAGAAGGCAGATCGGGATAGACATGTACCGCAGATACAGCCCTGCCGCAAGCAGCGTGGCAAAGGCAACGATAGATATCAGCAGTGTTGTTCCCAGGTCTTTTCCGCAGGCGATTCCGCCCAGCATCAGAGCCAGAACTCCGAGCAGAGGAAGTAACCCGCGCCGGTGCTTCAACAAAGAGAATGTTCTGATGTTGTCCGCACAGTATTTTGCAACAAAAATTGCAATGGCGATTTTTGCAAATTCAGATGGCTGGACAGATATGGACCCGTACCGTATCCAACGCGAAGCGCCGTTGATCGATCTGAAAAAAAACGCCGTAAACATCAGAACGAGAAACATTATTCCGCACCAGATCAATGCTTTTGAGGCTATTTCCCGGTACCCGAGCATGAAAATAATAACCCCTCCTGCAAGTCCGGCGGAGACCGCAGACAACTGAACTGTAAAGTATTTAACTCCGGCGACACCGTAACTTACCGAGTAAAGCATGGTCAGCCCGAATGTTGTCAGGATTGCCGTGACAAGAAACAGGGCTCTGATCGAGAACCATACTTCTTTAGAGGTATCCGTTGCGCCGATCAGTTTTGAACTTGAGCTGAAACTGTTTGTGTATTTCATCATTCAATGACAACTTTCGTGCCTTTTTCAAGAGTTATATGCTGCGAAACAGCAAGAGTGGCGGCATCTTCGGCATCCAGCACCAGACGGGGAGAAATTTCCACCGTAACGTCCGGAGTTCCGTCAGCTTTGCAGGGGATATTTACTCCGGCGGAAGCCAGACGTTTGATGTCCCTGTCAACAAGCATCTGCCGGCAGCTTTCAGCAGAATCAACGCCTGTCGGATTCTTTGTCGGAGCAAACACTTCAGCGCGGTCAAATTCCATGACCATCGTCCGGGAGGCGAGGGGCAGGGCATCAAAGATAAATGACTCCAATTTGACTCCATTGGGTTCAGACGGCGCGACCGCAGAACCGTTTTCATCAATGAACGGAATCTTTTTGTCTGCCCTGTGCCAGGGCAGACGGAGATTGCCGCTTGAAGTTAATTCTTCTACAAAATCCCTTTGAATCAAGTGGATTGCCGGGCTGCCGGCGACAAATGCAAGAGTTCCGTCAGAATTGCGTTTCTCTGCCAGTTCCGCCGGAAGATCACTGTATTCGATGATTTGCAGACGTCCGCCGGAAACGCAGAAGTTTCCCAGTTTTTCAAAAGGTCCGGTTTTAGAGAGCATGACCGCGCTCATCTGGGCTTTTTCCTGAACATGCATACCGATAAACAGCGGATCAACCACATGAACCAGAGGATTGTCCACCTGAAAATACGAGATGATATCGGTTCCCTCTCTTTTCATTCTGTCAAGAGCACCGGATTTTCTCAGAGCAAGGAGTGTTCCGCCGTGACCATCCGGAGAAAGACTTAAAGAGTGTGTATTTGCCATCAGCAGTTTTCCGTCATAGCCGATTGCGGGCATTGTTCCTTGAACAAAGAAAAACACCTGATTTTCCTGCAGACCGAAAAAGTTGTTTTTACGGAAAAAGTCAACAGTATCCTGATTGTTGAGTTTGCTGGTCATAATGTACCAGGTCATCGGTTTGCCGTATTTTTCTCCGGCGCGCAGAATGTTCTGGGCAAAGTAGGCAAAAAGCGGACGTCCCGAAACCGGTCCGATCGGATAACTGCCCTTGGGACCGTCAAATCCCAGACGGGTTCCCTGACCGCCGGCAACTGTCAGACAACAGACTCTGCCGGATTTTAGCAATTCTTTTCCCTCTTTTTCTGCCTGTTTATAGCGTGCCGCTTCTTCTTCTGAACGGGGATTCAAAGGAAAGAACGGTGCCGGTCCCAGATCTTCAGGAATAGCTGTTTGCGGGCGGTTGAGAACGTATTGCTGTATCAATTCCGGCAGAATGTCAAAGTTGATTGCCGCCAACTGATCTGCAAACTCCTGCTGTTCTGTTTCGGCAAGATCTGACCAGTAACGGAGCAGATGAGCTTGTCCTGCGGTTTGAATTTTTTGGATAAGTGTCTGTTCAAGTTTCATAATTTATTTCCTCTTCTTGAAGTTGATGTTTTTTTTCAGTGATTCCAGCAGACTTGAGCCGGTTTTCTGAGTTTCCTGTATCAAATTTTTTCCGGCGGAGTGAAGGGGCTCTGAAATCATGTGTCCGGCATTGGCAAATGCGTTATTGATAAAAGCAAACAATTGAGTGCCAATTTGATTTGCCGTATCTTTGACAGCACTTCCTCCGATATTTTTCAGGTTCAGCGGCGGCAGAAGAAAGGCAATCGGCTGCTCAACTGAGGTGTGAGTATAGGAAGCACTGCCGTCTTCTGAAGCAAAATGTTCAATAAGGATACCTGAATCCTGAGTGTCTTCTTTTGCTGCTGTTTTTACCTGCGGTTCTTCTGACGATGAAGATGTTGATTTTTGAATGTTTTGCTGTATTTTGCTGATATTGGTGTCATTGAAAGAACTTTCAAGATTGACTCGAAGCCCCCTGAGAGATATCTGACGGATAATCTTTTGTTTTTGGAATAATGAGGGCAGATCAACATTGATAAACAACTCATTCAATTCAATGGCGTTGCCGGTAGAGTATCCCTGCGGATTGCCGACTGAAAAGCCTTTCAGCCGGATTTTTCCGGAAAGGTCAGATGAAAATTCCTGCAGTTTGACTTCGGTACCGGTGAAAAAACTTCCGGCGCGGCAGAACGCAATTTCTACGATTCTGTCCCTGAACAAAAACAGCAAAACTGCGAAACACAAC
>JAZQYS010000331.1:0-3429 GCA_045633645.1 Victivallaceae bacterium
GTAAAGAATCTCTCTCTGTTCATCACGAGATGGAAAATTAACCTTAAATATTTCATCAAAACGCCCTTTGCGCAAAAATTCGGGAGGAAGTTTTTCTATTTTATTGGCAGTTGCTACAATGAAAATAGCAGACTTTTTCTCTTGCATCCAAGTGAGAAAATAGCCAAACATACGAGTCGTGACATCACCAGCCCCGGATTGCTCGCCCACACCGGCAAATAACATTTTCATAGTTTGATTTCTCCTGATTATCGTGTGGTTTTACTTTTGGCTATAGCATTGCAATACAGAAAAACAAGTCGCAAACACCATCCGCGAAGCGTTTATCACCACACCCGGCGGGGAATACCGAGAATATCAGAAACAACATTCCGCAACGGATAATCCGGGTCGGAAGCCAACTGCTGATTACGCGTCAAACCGACGGCATAAAGCGTTTCTCTATCAGCAAAACCTTCTGAACCGCATGCGCCGGCCTGACCGAAAAACCGGTTCCACGGCTCAACATCTCCGCTTACGATATAACCGAGTCCGAACTTATCCCATTCATCGGCACGCACGGGGAAATCCCGGTGACGGCGGATTTTTACAGCATTTTCAATTGTACTGTCAGAAAGCAAGCGTATATTTTTGTATCCTTTACCGACAAGAGAAGCATGTATTTTTGCCAGAGCCGAAGCTGTTGCGGCGGTATTTACAGATGGATTGAGTCCGTCAAAGAGGTATTCGGCTTTATTTATTTCCAGCCACTCATTAACCACCGGAGTTCCGTCCGCATTGACAACGGGGACGATTTTTGCGGTATTCTCATTCCGTACACCGGGATTTCCCCAGAAAAAATCATTTATTTCCAATGGGGCAAGAATGAACTCCCTCAATATGGAACGCAAAGGTTTTCCGACTGCTTTTTCCAGCAATCTGCCGAGCAATACGGCATAAGTATAGGCGTGATATTCATGAAAACCGCCCAATTCACCGAGCAGAGAAGATTTTTCCAATGCCTCGCATGATTTTTCCCAATTATAACGATCTTTGAACTCAAAATCAGCAGGGAAATCCCATAATGCCGCACGGTGAGTCAACAAATGCCATATACAGGTATCCTGCTTGCCGTTGCAGGCATACTCTTTCCAGTATCTGCTCACAAGGTCATCATATTTGAAAAAACCTTTTTCGACGCAAATATGCACCAGTGTCGTCAAGATACTTTTTCCCGCCGAGAAAACGGGAAAGAGCGTATTGCGGTCAACTTTGCGTTCTCTACGGCAGTCCAGATACCCGGAAATCAGGTCACAAACAAGTTCTCCGTCACGATAAATCACCAACTGACAGCCGCATTCACTGTTATTTGCGACATGAAAATCCAAAGCCTGCTGTAATTTTTCAATCAATACATGATTCATTTGTCCTGCCTTCAAATTATTTTTCTGCAAAAAAGGATAATACACGCATAACTATATACCTGATTGCGCATAAATACAAGGGGAGTTTTATCTCATTTTTGCAGAAGACTGAGCAAGAGACGCCATAACGTTTCTTTACTTTTCTGCAAGGTCTGAAGAATCCACCAATTGTAAATCAATTTATCAAGCAACAGCACACAAGAGAATAATTTCACTGTAACTCATTTATTAGCTACTGAACGACATACCAACAAACATGTTATAATTAAATTATTCTTTTGCTTGTATTGTTTTGACAAATTTTATTGTACCAGATATTTTAATCGTTCAGAATTGCAAAATTTATCATCTGCCAAAAATAGAGAAGTAGAGCGACTTATTAAAAATGGTATTACCAAAGGGGTGATTTTTATTGCGCTCTATGTAAAAGCAAAAAACGGCTGGATTGAACGTATTCCGGAACTGGCAGAATATGATAATTTTTATTTTTGTCATAATCTCCCCCGTTGCAATCCCAGATTTTCTCAAGAATTGGAAAGTGTTTTGACGCCCGGCGAATCTGCTTTTGATGAAATTTCCGATAAAGCAAAAAATATTTTCAGAGAACTGCTTGCAAACAAATAAAAACAATGATATTGTATACAATATCGTTGTGTTTTTAATAAGGAAAGGAAAAGTAAAAATGACTCAATATGAATTGTGGTGTTTTGACTTGAATGATTGCAGCACTTACCAGTGGCTTGGTTATGGAACAAGTAAAAGAAAATTGGCGGATAAATGCCGTGAATTTTTCAGTACTGAAAAATATAACAATGCAATGCTCTGCGTTGTAAAACGCGATGATGAAAATAGTGCAAACTGGGAAGTTGTTCATCCGGTAATTTTCAATAACAATCCTGATGATTGGTCAAAACATCCCAAAGATGAGGACGGAGTAGGTTTTGTTTGGAATTCTTTGGAAGGCGATCCCTCTCATAAAATATTTAATGAGAAGTTAAAAAGAGAGCTTGAAAAAAGTCATATTTGTTGATTTTTTATAAAAAACTAAAGTTTACTTTCCCGGTCCCGAACTTCTGGACTGAAAAAATTTCCCATATGGGGGGATGAGAAAAAAACGGACAATTTATAATGATTGTCTGCAATTTTTTATTCCAGAACTTTACTTTTGGCAAATTTGTGTTACAATACTTACAGTTTCCTTGATAAAAATGTATTGAGGCATTTTGGGGGATTTCAGTAAATTAAAAAAAAGGAGAAAAAAATGAGTAAGTACGAGTACAAAAAATCTTTTGAAGGCCAACGCGATGTCAATTTTCAAAGTGTTTTTGAATATGGAGCCAATCTTATAGAGAATGCGTGGAATGATTACGGCGATTGGATTGAAGAAGACCATTGGAAAGGTATGTGGTTGGTTCGCGAAGCTGCAGAGAATGATTGCCCCGTAGCCCTGTACTGGTTGCATAGTTACTATTACGAACATGATGATGATGAACTTGTCGGTTGGATGGCTGACAAAGCATGGGGATTTTTGGTAAAATCCGCGCAGCTCATACTTGCAGATGACAGCACGGAAGAGTGGGGTACACAGGAGTACAGCCGCAGTGCAGCAATATCCCATATTGCTCAAATGCTTGCAAGTTCGGAAGCAAAGGACGAGCGTCGATTGGTTTACGACTTGCTGAAAAAAAATAACAAAACTTCAGGATTATTTTATAAGGATATTTTCAGTTCTTTGGAGAAGGAGTTCGGAACCGCACAATAATGCATTACCGAAAATCCATCAGCGATCATAAAAGCTCCGGCTGATCTGCCGGGAAAGCTGCAAAATAAAATGCACCTGAAAGTTCAGTCTGAATTTTCAGGTGCATTTTTCATGATCTTGCAAAGTATCTCTTTGACTGTGATACCGTTATTCTCGGCAACCGCTTGAATATTCCGGAAAGTTAATTATAGGAAATTATTGTGTATATCGGTTACTTTTTATGGCTGATTTATTAAGAAAATGGTGCCATTCTATGGAACAGTA
>JAZQYS010000332.1:0-9240 GCA_045633645.1 Victivallaceae bacterium
CAACTGCGATTCGTTCGCTCTCCCGCGGCCGCGCCACCTACTCGATGGAACCGGCGCACTTTGAGAGTGTTCCCAAAAACGTTCAGGAAAAAATCTTGGAGAAGAAATAATATGGCTACTGCGAAAACTCAGCGGATCCGCATCCGTCTTCAGGCTTACGAGCACCGGATTCTGGATCAGTCAGTCAACGAGATCCTCGATGCTGCAAAACGCACCGGTTCTGTGGTTGCGGGTCCCATTCCGCTTCCGACCAGAATTGAGCGCTGGACCGTCAACCGTTCACCCCACGTTGACAAAAAGTCCATGGAACAGTTCGAGATGCGCACTCACAAGCGCGTGTTGGATATTGTGAATCCTAACGCCAAGACAGTTGATGAGCTCAAACGTCTCAACCTGCCTGCCGGCGTGGATATTTCGATCAAGACGGGATTCTGAGAAACCGTAAGAAGAAGCAGTTCTGCCGTGGCAAAAAGATAAAAAAAGCGACGGCAGGATTGTTTTTTCCGGCGTAACGGTTTCAGGGAAAGAGTCCCTAGATACCGCCGTTCCCGGCCGATTGGGAACGCGTATCGAATGTTTCTCTACAAGGAAAGGAGAAAGATAATGAAAGGTTTAATCGGTAAAAAAATCGGAATGACTCAGGTCTACGATGAGAAGGGCGTGCTGATCCCGGTTACGGTGATCGAAGCCGGTCCCTGCGTTGTTACTGCAGTCAAGACCGTCGAGCGTGACGGTTACTCCGCTATTCAGCTGGGTTACGGTTCACGCAAGGCAAAGAATCTCACCAACGCGGATCGCGGACACCTGGCCAAGGCCGGTGTTACCGGAGACAGACTTCCGGCAATTCTGCGCGAAATCCGTACCACTGAAACGGCTGAACCCGGTTCTGTCATCAAGGCGGATATCTTCGCCGATGGCGAGTACCTGGATGTGGTCGGTATCAGCAAGGGCCGTGGATTCCAGGGTGTCGTCAAACGTTACAACTTCGGCGGCGGCCGCGCCAGCCACGGAGGTGGTTGGACCCGTCGTACCGGTTCTATCGGTTGCCGTGAATGGCCCGGTCGAATCATCAAAGGTAAACGTATGCCCGGACATACCGGCAACGTGCAGCGCACGGTTCAGAATCTGAAGATCGTCCGTGTCATGGCTGAAGACAACGTTCTGTTGGTCAAGGGCGCAGTCCCCGGAGCCAACGGTGGAATTTTGACCATTCGCGGTGCGCTGAAGAAGCCGGCGGCGAAGTAATTGGAGGAATAAACCATGTCTAACATTTTGGATATCCTCGATTGCACCGGCGCCAGGGTCGGTGAATACCAGATCCCTGAAGGCGTGATCGAGATGGAAAAGGGTGCCCAGGCCGTTCATGATGCGGTCGTTGCCTACCTGGCAGGTGCCAGAGCCGGTACAGCTTGTACCAAAACCCGCGGATTGGTTTCCGGCGGCGGTGCCAAACCCTGGCGTCAGAAAGGCCGTGGCGGAGCCCGTGCAGGTTCCAGCCGCAGTCCCGTGTGGGTTGGCGGCGGTACCATCTTCGGACCCACCCCCCGTTCTTTCGCAAAGAAACTCAACAAGAAAGTCCTGGTGCTTGCTCTCAAGCGCGCTCTGTCTGAGCGTATCGCTGAAGGTGATGTCATCGTTCTGGATCAGTTTGCTCTGCCGGATCACAAGACCCGCAGCGCTGTCGCTGTTCTCAAGAACCTGAACGTCGCTGATGACACTGTTATGCTCTCTGTCAGCGAGCTGGACGAAGCTGCGGTTTGCGCCACCGGCAACATTGCCAATATGGTTCTCCGCCGCGCTGTCACTGTCAACGTTTATGAACTGCTCCGCTTCAAGAAGGTCATCTTCACAAAGGATGCTCTTGATGCTTTCATCGGACGTCTGGCATAAGGAGGTATGACAATGAAATCTGCATTTGATATCATCATCGCTCCGGTCGTGACCGAAAAGTGCAATGCTCTTATTCAGGAAAAGAAATATACTTTCCGTGTTGCTCCCGATGCCAACCGCATCGAGATCGGCAAAGCTGTTGAAGAGCTTTTCAACGTCAAGGTCAAATCCGTCAACGTTATGAACTACCAGGGCAAGAGAAAACGCGCCGGACGTTCCCTCAAAGAAGGTCGTCGTCCCGATTGGAAACGCGCTGTCATCACCCTTGCCGAAGGCAGTATTGAGATCATCTAAGGGAGAAAAAAGATAAAATGGCTATCAAAAGTTATAATCCGACGACTCCCTCCCGCCGTCACATGACGGTTGTGGATAAGTCTGCATTGAGCAAGAACGGTCCTGAGAGATCGTTGACCCGCGGAAAGAAATCTTCCGGCGGTCGTAACAACACCGGTCGTATGACCATCCGTTTCCGCGGTGCCGGTAACAAACGTCGTTTCCGTATGATCGACTTCCGCCGCACCAAGGACGGAATTCCGGCGAAGGTCGTCTCCATTGAGTACGATCCCAACCGTACCGCCCACATCGCTCTGATCAGCTATGCTGACGGCGAAAAGGCTTACATCATCGCCCCCAACGGTCTGAAAGTCGGCGATGTCGTTATGAACGGACCCAAGGCTGAACTCAAGCCCGGTAACTGCATGGCGATCAAAGATATCCCCGTCGGTGTCGATATCTGCTGCATCGAGCTGGTTCCCGGCGGCGGTGCCAAGCTTGCCCGTTCTGCCGGTCAGGTTGCTATTCTCCGCGGTAAGGAAGAAACCTACGCTCAGATTAAGCTGCCCAGCGGCGAAGTTCGTATGATCCATGTCAACTGCCGTGCTATGATCGGTCAGATCGGCAACCTCGATCTGATGAACACCAAGCTCGGTAAGGCTGGTAAGAAACGTTACCTCGGTTTCCGTCCGCACGTCCGCGGCGTTGCCCAGAACCCGGTCGACCACCCGATGGGCGGAGGCGAAGGCCGCAGCTCCGGCGGCGGCCATCCGGTTTCACCTTGGGGCAAGCTTGCTAAAGGCAAACGTACCCGTAATCCGAAAAAGACTTCCAAGAACTTTATCGTTGAACGGAGGAAGAAATAATGCCGAGATCCATCAAAAAAGGACCGTTTGTCGATCAGCACCTGCTCGACAAAGTCGAAAAAATGACCGGAGCCAAAACTCCGATCAAAACTTGGAGCCGTCGCTCCCTGATTATTCCGGATTTTGTCGGACACACTTTCGAGGTTCACAACGGAAAGTCTTTCGTTCCGGTGTTTGTGACCGAAAACATGGTCGGACACAAACTGGGCGAATTTGCTCCCACCCGTGTCTTCAAAGTTCACGGTGTTGTTTCCGGAAAGTAAGTTACGCAAGTATCTTCACAACGGCGGTCGTTTGGCAACAAACGACCGCTCGTTTTTTATACGCAGTAAGCGTATTGATTGGTATATATACTCGGCGGATGAGTTTACCGGTTTGCCGTGAGAGTTGAGCAAATTCCGTCAGATGTCGCATTTAATTTTATAAAACGGTCAATTACGGACGGAAACGGACGGAAACGGATGATTCCGGGTAAAGCACTGAGCGCACAAAAAGTCAAGAATGCCGCCAATGTAAATAAAAACTGTTTCCGCTTGAGCATGATTATAACGCAAAACAGTCAAGTCAACCATAAAACGGATAAAAGCGGCAGTTGATATTACCGCTTTCATAAATCCAGTTGAAAAATTTTATATCAAACGGAATGTCCATGTTTCATTCCCTGAAAAAATTTTCCGGTTATGTTGCATTACACCCGAATTTTACAAAACAAAACAGGGATGTAATAAACGATACTGTCGCCGCCATACCGTATATCCCACTCCATATTTGGATTTTTCGGTGATTTTTAATGCCATTTTTAATGATAACTCCGAAAGGGAGCAGACTGCCGATAATCCATACAATCAAAACTGCCACCGCTGCTGTTTCACCGAAATAAGGTTTGTCCATAAAAAACACAGACAGCCACACGCAAAATATTAAAATCAGCAGGCTGGGCTGACCGGACTTAATGTTCCAAGTCCGAAACATGACAGCAAACCTTTCCAGGAAGCGTATTTGTAACTGCAGAAAAGAGCAGCTGTAAAGAAGCACAAAGATAAGATTAAAAAGCCTGCCGAAGCAAAAAGATATAAGAAAAAATCCATTTCAAGTTCTCCTGTAATTTATCGGGACGCAAAACAAAAAAAATCCGGCAATATAAAAAAATGCAGAAGAAGTCAACATGATAAAACTCAACGGAATTTTCAGCAGGGAATATTTTTCTTTTTGCCAACATGCAACAAGAAACAAAACGAAAAAAGCAATTGCAAAAGCCAGCATCAGGAAACCATAACAGAGAAATATTCCGCTGATATTGCTCAATGCCGGTGACAAATGATTATTTTTGCTCATTCCGGCAAGCAGTATCCCCATCAGAAAAGTAATCTGAGTAAGTGTCGCATAAATTCCTGACCATAAGACAATCTCAGGAGTCTGCTTCTTTCTGCGGATGTACTTCATTGTTGGCAAAAAAATCAAAAGATTCCATAATAGAAAAACAGGAACTCCCCATGTCGTTTCCCTGAATGGCAGGTGGCGGAAGATCAAAGTTCCGATGACGCTCCATAAAACGGATGCGCTCAGAATACCGTATGAGCCTGCTGCACCAACAACCTTGCCACGTTGGTAGGCATAATAAGCCGTCGCCGCTCCGGAAACAACATGAAAAAACAAACAATGCATGATTATGTTAAATATATCCATGATTATACGATACAACTTCTGTCTGATTTTTCAACAGCACGTCAGAATATTTTCATCAATTTACTCTCCAATCTGTGGAAAATAAATGTGTCGGCGGATTTTAAAGGCGGTTTATTTCTGCAACTTGCGGCATTTGTCACCTTGTGAATAACGGATTGGGATAGAAATGAAGAGAGAGTTTACTTCGGAAGAAGCTTGGAAATCTCTGTGCGCGGGTTGACAAATCATAACTTGTGTGATATGTTTTACACGTTTAAAAAACGCGCTGTTCCCGACAAGGGTAGATGGTTCTCGGGGAAGGTGAAAACTTCTTTTCACGAGAAAAGGCCGAAACGTCGGCTTCGGTATATTTTCTTCCCCCTTGTCCGCCGCAGCCTTGTGCAAAGGCGGAAACCCTTTTCAAGAAAAGCGAGGTATTTTTAAAGTGAGGACAGTACCCTATCGGTAATATCTAACCATATAGGGAACAGAGCCTGAAAAAAGCATTTGTCTGAGAAGTTCCTGTTTGATGCAGAATCAGGAACGTGAAATATAAGGGAGATTACTGAAGATGGAAAATCAGGAAAATAAATTCAGCCGTTCTCTGGGAGCGCAGCATGCCGCAATGGTGGTCATTGAAGCTGCGAAAAAAGGTGAGCTTATTGACGGTCCTGTTTTTACGGCACCGGAACTTGCCGAGGCTGAAAAGGAATTGATTCTCAAGATACTGAATGCCGTGGCAGAGAAGCGCAGACGTGACGGTGATGCTCTTGATGATGAAACTGTCAGTTCAATGTTCACCTTTGTCTTTGCACGCGCAGCGGAAGCCGTGACCAATTATGCAAACAGCCGTCCAAATGAATTTTCCATGATGGGACTCTTTGACGGCAAGGCGCCGCTTTATGCCGATGAACAGATCACGGGTTATTTCAAAAAGTTGAGTTTTCCCGGAGATTGCGCCCAGAATTTCTGGGATTGGATTCACTCAAATATTGTTCCTGAAGGAACTGACCCTCTGCTGGCTCTGATGGAATCCCTCAAATGGTGTTTCCGTCTTTCCTGTCATATTGCTGTCAGTTATTTGCAGAAGATTGGTTACCGTTTCTGACAAATTGCAGGTTATTGCGGTATCCCGGATGATCCGGAACAAGTTCCAGTGCCGCGCTGAAACACTTTTCAGCTACTTGCGGACGACCGGTCTGCAGGGCGATGATACCCAATTGATTATAAGCCGGATGATAACTGCTGTCGCACTCCAGAGCGCGCAGCAGTTCTTTTTCTGCCGCAGCAGGACGTTTGGTGTTGGCAAGGAATACACCGTAATTATATCGCAGCAGCGCAGAATCCGGCGACATGTTTAAAGCTTTTTTATAATATTTTTCAGCCTCATTATGCCGTGCCGGAAAGCGGGAATAAAGATTTCCGAGATTCATATAAGACTCCATTGACTCCGGATCCCCGGCTGCTGCCTCTTTGTATGCCCTTTCTGCGCCTTTAAAATCGTTGCTGCGTTCAAGAAGCATGCCCAGCTGGTTGACGATACGGGCGGGGTCATTGCAGCCTTCACGGGCAAAAGAAAGCAGTTTGAAGGCTTTTGCGCCCTGATTCTTTCGTATGGCGGCTTCTCCCAGGATTCCTGCGGCTTCATGTGCGCCTTCTGACGGGTGCGGGGGAAGTATGAACAAACTTGCTCCCAAAACAATCGGCGGGACAGCAAAAAACTTTTTCCACTTGAAACAGCTGATACCGTATGCGGCAAAATAGAGCAATGCAGGCAGCATGGCAAGCCGGTAACGTCCGGAGGTGACGGTCAGGATTTGTGCCGCGTACAATGCGCTTCCCAGCAGGGCAAAGTAAACTGCATTTCTGTCTTTGTTTTTGATAGCGGAATTTATACCGGCAACGGCAAAGCACATTAAAAGCGGCAGCAGAAATACGCCGTAACGGACAAGTTTTGTCCGATAAACCAGTGCCATCGGGTCGGCTCCGGCAATCAATTCAACGGGAGAACAGACCATGACGGCTTTTTTGAGATAAAGTTTCATGCCCTGCAAAGGATTTTGAATCCAGAATTCTGCACTTTTTTTCAGCCAGACCAGATCCGTTGATATATTTTTTGCTGCCGCCTCTTCTGATGCGGATTTATGCAGTTTGCGCCAAGCGGGACCGGGACGCAGATAACAGCCGCCCGTGGCATCGGGATTGTTACCCAGCCAGATGTTGAAGCCGCCGTTCTGCTGGATTCCCGTCAATTTGCCGTAGTGAATGCTTTTTATCAGCACCACGGGCGTGATGACAAGCAGCAGTCCTGCCAGAAAGACCAGGGCTTCTTTGCGGGCTTTACTGAAAAAACGGTAAAGTATGACTGCGCCTGCAAAAGATAATGACAGCGGATGTGTGATGGCACAAAGACCTGCTGCACAACCGGCTCCTGCCATGCGGAGAAGGCGTTTTTTCAAATCAAACTCCGTATCCGCCAATTCCAGCAGCCACAGGACTGCGGTAAAAAAGGGCAGGAGCAGAGATTCAGAAATTATTTCCGCCTGATGAAAAAATGCCACGGGATAGAACATCGCACAGGCAAGAAAAATCATCCTTGTTTTGAAGTTGACGCCCTTTCTTTCCAGAAGTCTGGTCAGTGCAAACCACGCACCGAAGTTCAGCAGAAGCTGCAGCAGACGTACCGGAAACAATGCAAAGTTGCACACATAGTACAAGAGTGCCAGAAAAAGAGGATAAAGCGGCGCATGAATATCCGGAACTTTCGGGAAAAGTCTGCCGGAAAGAATTTCCCGCGCCCGCAGGTCGTATTCCATGACGTCGGGACCGGCGGGAACGTCAAAATTAAGCAGTTGTGCGTACTCCCGCAGGTATTCCGCACGCAGCAGAAAACCGCAGATAAGAAGACACGGCGGGAGCCAGATGTCAACGCGGCGGAAAATCAAATTCATACTCAAAAAGATCTCCGATCTCACGGATGGCATTTGCTTCATCAGGTCCTGTAATCTGCAATGTGGCTTGAGCACCGCAGACAAGTCCGAGGGATATCAGCGCAAGAATACTGCCTGTAATATCCTGTGTTTCGCCGTCATAGATGACTGTAACAGTGTGATCAGGATACTTTTTATTGAGCGTATTGAGGATTTCTCCGGAGGGGCGGCAGTGGATTCCAGCCCGGTTTCTGACGGTGATCTCTCTTGTTTTCACGATGTTCTCCCCGATTGGTTACAAATTTGTCGTTACGGTATCGCCGCTGCTTTCAAAACGTTCTTCCGCCAGGTGATAAATCAGCTTGTTGCTTGTCTGACGGCGGTTGTCCGCCTGAATCCATGCCCGGTCGGGTTCTTCTCCGGAAATGATGATTTTTCCGGCTTTGACATCGTAATCAGCACGTTTGCCGCCTGCCTGAAGCGTTCTCTTGTCCAGTTTGCGTTTGAGGATAACGTTATCAAGACATTCTGCCTTTTTCAGTTCCAGATTTTCGCCGATCAGGATTTGAGACGGGGCATAGTTTTCAGTTTTGACCAGTGCAAACGGATCGGCATCCGGATCGTCAACTTTTTTGCTGACGTTTGTTTTTGCCGCCGCCTGACGGGGCGCACTGTAAAGATTGATGGTTTCACATTCAAGACTGGAGATGTCATCATGGATTTTGACATTGCCGGTAAAGGTACTGATGTTTTTCTCAAGATCTGTTTCGGAACGCATCGCGGTCAGGTTTTTGATTCCCTGACTGCCGCTTTTGCCGAAGAATCCTGCGGCACTTTTTGCATCGGGATTGCTGCTGCTGACAACTTTCAAGCCGTTGTCACAGATGATACTGCTCAGACGGACTCCGCCGGACTGCAGCATGCTCTGAACTGCTTTTTCTCCGGGAAGCAACTCCCTGAAATGAAGTGTGAGAAGTCCGGTGTTCAGCGTGGCTCTGGGATCGGTCATGACCACATCTCCTGTTGCCACAGCTTTTTGCAGCGTTTTTGAAGATGTTTTTGCCGTCTGCAGGTTGATCTTTTTGCCGGATTTTTTTCTGTCAGAAGTTTGAGCCGCCGGATTTTTGCGGTTTGCCAGGAAAAGTTCCAGCTGATTACAGTTGAGTTTGGAGTCTCCGTGATCAGCCTTGACGTTTTCATGGAATACAATTTTGTCTTCTGCAAGATAGAAGTCAGCTTTGTCAGAAGTGAGGTTTCCGGTCGTCTGCTGCTTTTCCCGATGAACAAGACGGACATTGCTGCGGCAGTGGATGGATTCAAGCCCGACTTTTGCTGTTGTACCGGATTTCCGGCGGGGAGAAACTTTCAACTCTGCTGTATCACAGCTGAGTTCATTGTCTCCATTACCGGCAAGGACGTTGTTCCGCAGATTGATGACGTCAAGTTGGGGGAGATATTCACTGTAATCCGCACTGGCAACAAACGGATCCTCTGCTGAATTTTTCTTTTCTTTGCCGCAGATGAATACACCGTCGGGATAGGTGATTTTATGCAGGCTTCCGGCGGCTGAATCTGCTTTTCCGGCAGTCATGCCGGTACCGATCATACTGCCTGAC
>JAZQYS010000333.1:0-2358 GCA_045633645.1 Victivallaceae bacterium
TGAACCGGACTATATTAAACGCAAAATTAAACGCAAAGGTCCTCAAGTTAAACAAGACTGATATTGAAACAAAGGAAACAGGACTGATGATGAAAGTAGATTTCTCGCGTGTTACCGGAAAGTTCAAACCGATGAACGGCGTTTCTCTGGCTCCGCAATTGAGCAACATTTTTGCCTGGGAACGGGGATGCGAACTCTACCGCAAACTCAATATCCAATCAGTACGCCTGCACGACGTTCCGCTGAACAATCCGGGGATGCGTCTGGTGGACATACATCAGATATTCAGCAATTTTGATGCAGATCCGGCGGATCCGGCCAATTATTACTTTGAACAGACCGATGATTATCTGCAAACTTGTATCGACCTTGGCGTGACCGTGGAGTACCGCCTCGGCGAATCCATCGAACACTCCCCCACGCGTTATTTCACCCATCCGCCGAAAGATTTTGACAAATGGGCAGAGATTTGCTGCCGCATCGCCGAACACTATACCCGCGGATGGGCAAACGGTTTCCATTGGGGAGAAAATATCAAATACTGGGCGGTCTGGTGCGAACCTAATGAGTGGAAACTCTGGTCTGGCACTACCGAAGAATATTTCCGCTTGTACGAAGCTGTTGCTGTAAAATTCCGGGAACGTCTGCCGGAATTGCAAATCGGCGGTCCCTGCTGGGGCGGCTGCAGTATGCCCAATATCGAAGCATTTCTCTCCTTCTGCCGCGAACGGGATCTGAAGCTGGACTTCGTCACCTGGAACCAGTATGAACACTGCATCAAAAATCAGCAGTCCCAGCCGCAGATGGTTCGTGAACTCACAGAAAAATACGGCTATGGCAACACCGAACTCCACCTCGGCGAATGGCATTATTTCAACCGGAAGTGGAGCGAATTGAAAAACCCGGATACTGCACTTGATACCGATGATCCGGTTTACGGGATGAATGGTTTTTCTGCAGCCGGTTACACCGCCTGCTGCTGTGCGGCGTTTCAGGATTCTCCGCTGACCATGCAATATTTCTATACCGGCGGCAATGGGATGTTCGGCATCTGCAATTTGAACAATCCGAAGAAAAGTGCCTATGCACTGGAAGCTTATGGCAAAGTTCTGAAATGTACGGAGCGGGTTTGGGCAGATACCGGCGAAACGCTTTCCGAAGCGATTCGGGAACACAGTAAATCTCAAGTAGGAGATGTCCGTATCCTTGCCGGGCGGGACAACAGCGGGAACGGGGTGATCATGGTTGCGGCATTTATGTGGCTGGATCTCAAGTTTGAGCTGGAAATATCCGGACTGGAAAAATTTGCGGTCAATATTTTTGTGACCGACAAATACGGTGATCAAACTCCGGCATCCTTTATCCGGCGCGGCAATGTGCTGGAAATCATGAAACCGAGTTCATCCGCCGTTTACGAGATACACCTGATCCCCGAAGTTTGAGCTTCCGGAAAAATTTCGGACTATCTGCTCGGAAAAACTTTATCAAGTTTGATGATGATTTTATTTCAGAGAAAAATTCTTGCCAAGTCTCGATCAAGCAGAAAACTTTGGTCGGCTGTTCATATTTCTGTAATCCGCTCTGCTCAAATTCAGCACACTTGAATATGGCTAATGACTTTTCCTTTCCAAAGTTCTCAACATGATTTCAAAGTCCTGCCGGATTTGCGGAACTTCATCCATCGCCATGGCATGGCAACGCTCTAAGACGATGAAAACAACTCCTATAAAAACCACAGAAAGGAATATTCCCCACCAAATGACAAATGAGGCGGCAACTCCCCAGAACAGGGCAAAGATGCCAATAGCATACAACAGCCATTTGTATTTTCCGCTTTGAGCGATTGAAATATGCAAAATCGTTTCTTCTCCTGCTGCTTTTTCACACCGGATGAACAAATCTCCTCTGGAAGTGTTACGGTATGCTTTGATCGGATGCAGATGCAGCGGATCATCCGGATCGCAGGAAAAGACCATTGTTTTGCTCAAACCTATGACGGCTTTAATGGCTTTCCATGACAGAATATCCGATGTCGCCGGACATTCTTGGGCAAGAGCTTCTTTCAATTCATCTTCCGAAAAAGTTGTCCGCAAACAGTATTCTGCATAAGGTTGGAAATATTTGTCAAAGAGTTTCATTTTTACCCTCCAACCGTACCCGGTAAGAATATCGGGTATCTTTTTTATCGGGCTTTTCGCCTTTGCCGGTGTGGCTGAAAATCCGGAACCCGTTTTTTGTTTTCTTATACATCAAAGGTTTGTGATCCAGTTTTGACAGCGGTACATTGGGAAAAAAAGAAAGATTTTCCGGAAGTTTTCCGTGTTGTTTGCGATATTCCATAACACGAGCGGCTATGAG
>JAZQYS010000334.1:0-3617 GCA_045633645.1 Victivallaceae bacterium
GGAGAGGAGAAAAACTTTTTTTCACGAGAAAAAAAAGTTTTTCTCCTCTCCCCGGCCCCCTCTCCACTTTTCAAAAAAAGCGGGGTATTTTGTTGTGGGGATTATTGCCCCCGGATATTAAACTCTCTTCCCCCTGTCCGCCGCAGCCTTGTGTGAAGGTGGATCCACTTTCCAAAAAAGCGGAGTATTTTATTGAGGGAATTATTGCCCCGCTTGGAATTTCGTTTTTGTCAAAAACAGGCATTTGATGGACCGTGGTGGACCAGATGGAAAAATGGACTATTCAGCATTACTGCGTCCATGTGGTCCATTGAAAACTCTTTTTTTGCGCATTTGACAACAGAAGCGATTCCGGTCTTTTTCAACCCCGTCTTTCAGTTTTTTTCCGTTTTTCTGCCTGTTTCGCCCCCCGAAAAAGCCGGAACGTTTTTTATTTGTAAAATTGCGCTTATTTTTGCGGACAAGACTTTAAAAAAAGAGAAAACGGGTGTATATTATGGAAAATTGTTTTTACAACCTAATTTCAACTATAAAAAAAGGATCGTATCATGCAGGAAATCATTGATTTTTTCGGCAAGGAACTCACTGTCTCAATCGCCACCGATCACGGCGGTTTTGAGTTGAAAAACAAAATCGCAGATTATCTCTCAGCCAAAGGTCTCAAAGTCGTTGACTGCGGCGCCCACACCATTGATCCCGAAGACGATTATCCGGATTTCGGCAACGAAGCTGCCAAGATGGTCAGTTTCGGCACCGCTGATATCGCTGTCGTCATCTGCACCAGCGGCGTCGGCATGGGCATCATTGCCAACCGTTACCACGGTGTCCGCGCTGTCATGGGAGATGTCGAAAAACGCGTTATTTCCAGCAGAGAACACAATGCTTCCAACGTCATCATCATCCCCGGAAATCTGCTCAGCTTCGAACAGGCAACCGCCCTTATCGACACCTGGCTGTCCGTTCCCTTCAGCGGTGCTGAACGTCATGTCCGCCGCCTGAAAAAACTGGAAACGGCAAGCTATGATGATATCGCAGCTCTGCGTGCCTCCGATCCCGAAATCGCCGCCTGCATCGATAAAGAAGCCGAGCGTCAGAATGACGGTATTGAACTTATCGCCAGCGAAAACTTCGCCAGCTGCGCCGTCCGCGCCGCTCAGGGTTCTGTTCTTACCAACAAATATGCCGAAGGCTATCCCGGCAAACGTTACTACAACGGCTGTATCCACGTTGACGAAGTGGAATCCATCGCCATTGAACGTGTGAAAATACTTTTCGGTGCTGAAGCTGCCAACGTTCAGCCCCACTCCGGCAGCGGCGCAAACCAGGCTGTCTACACCGCTCTGTGCCAGCCCGGAGATACCGTCCTTGCCATGAGTCTTGACCACGGCGGTCACTTAACCCACGGACATCCGCTGAACTTCTCCGGCAAGCTCTACAACATGATTCCCTACGGCGTCAGCAAAGAAACCGAATGTATCGACTACGATGAAATCGAAAGACTTGCTGTTGAACACAAGCCCAGAATGATCCTCGCCGGAGCCAGTGCCTATCCCCGCACCATCGACTTTGCCCGTCTGCGCGAAATCGCCGATAAAGTCGGTGCAATCCTTTTCGTTGACATGGCGCACATCGCCGGTCTCGTCGCCGCCGGAGAACATCCCAACCCCGTCCCCTACTGCGACGTTGTCACCACCACCACCCACAAGACTCTGCGCGGACCCCGCGGCGGTCTGATCCTCTGCAAAGAGCAGTACATCAAAGCGATCAACTCCGCCGTCTTCCCCGGACTTCAGGGCGGACCTCTGGAACACGTCATTGCCGCCAAGGCTGTCTGCTTCAAAGAAGCTCTCTCTCAGGAATTCAAAGATTATCAGCACCAGGTGCGTCTCAACGCCGCCAAGCTTGCTGAAGAACTGGCTGCCCGCGGATTCCGTATCGTTTCCGGCGGTACCGACAACCATTTGATGCTCATTGACCTGCGTCCCAAGGGCGCGACCGGAAAGGCCGTTGCCAACGCTCTGGACATCGCCCGCATCACCGTCAACAAAAACATGATTCCGTTCGATCCTGAAAAGCCCTTCGTCACCAGCGGTATCCGTATCGGTACCCCCGCCATCACCACCCGCGGACTCAAAGAAGCCGACATGGTCAAAATCGCCGACTTCATTGAACGCGGCGTTGCCATGCGTGAAGATGAAGAAGCCCTCAAGGCTCTGGGCGAAGAAGTTACCGCTTTCATGGCGAACTTCCCCATGCCGCAGTTTTAATTGAAGGAGTAAATCAAAATGATCGATATCAAACTTATCAGAGAAGACGCTGAATACATTCAGAAGAACTGCGCCCGCCGCGGTTATGATGTGGATATTGCCGCCCTGCTCAAAATTGACACTGAAGCCCGTCAGCTCAATCAGGAAATTGAAGAGCTCCGCGCTGAACGCAACCGTCTGAGCAAACAGTGTGCCGCCGATCCCGCCGCCAGAGAAAAGGTCAAAACGCTCAAAGTTGACCTGGCTGACAAGGAAAAGGCTTTCGAAGCTCTTCAGGCGCAAATCAACGAAGTTATGGTCCGTCTGCCCAACACCCTCGCTCCGGATGTACCCGATGGCGATGATGATACCGGCAACGTCGAACTGCGCAAAGTCGGCACCATCCGCGAATTTGATTTCAAACTCCGCGACCATCAGGAACTGGGCGAAATGCTCGACATCCTGGATATCGCCCGCGGTGCAAAAGTCGCCCAGACCGGTTTCTATTATTGGAAAGGTAAAGGTGCCATCCTTGCCCAGGCTCTTTATTTCTGGGTTCAGCGTCTGCTGGTTGAACGCGGTTTCACCATGTTCATGACTCCCTGTCTTGCCAAGGAGCGCACTCTGTTCGGAACCGGCTATCTGCCCTTCTTCGCCGACCAGACCTACAACATCAACGGTGAAGACCTCGCCCTGATCGGAACCAGCGAACAGACCCTCGTCGGTTACCACGCTGACGATGTTCTGGACGGCGCTGAACTGCCGCTTATGTACACGGCATTCACCCCCTGTTTCCGTACCGAATCCGGCAGTTACGGACGCGCCTCCCGCGGTATCTTCCGTGTCCACCAGTTCCACAAGGTTGAGCAGATTATCTTCTGCCGTCCTGAAGAATCCCCCAAGTGGCACGATTTCTGTCTGGAAAACGAAGAACTCATTCTTCAGAAACTCAATATCCCCTACCACGTTGTCAACGTCTGCGTCGGCGACCTCGGAGCCCCGGGATACAAGAAGTATGATATTGAAGCCTGGTTCCCGGCTTTCGGCTGCTACCGCGAAGTCACCAGCAATACCAACCTCACTGAGTTCCAGAGCCGCCGTCTCAACATCCGTTTCAAGGATGAAAACGAACGCAAGTATGTCCATACCATCAGTGCAACCGCGGCAACCGACCGCCTGCTGATTGCCATCATGGAAAACTATCAGCAGGCCGACGGCTCCATCGTCGTTCCCGAAGAACTCCGCGCTCTCTGCGGTTTCGACGTCATCGAACCCAAAAAATAACACGTTTACCCGATAAGGGCAGATGGGAATCGGGGGGAGGAGAAAAACTTTTTTTCACGAGAAAAAAAGTTTTTCTCCTCCCCCCGA
>JAZQYS010000335.1:0-5448 GCA_045633645.1 Victivallaceae bacterium
TCCCGTGGGATTCAAATGACGCCAGCAGGAAACGTCTGAAATACCGAACCCTGTCCCGCGGACAGGATAAACCTTGCCGTTAAGCTGGACAGACATGTTTTTCGGCAAATAGTTTCCGAAAGTCATCAGATACCAGACGCCTTTAACAGGAACATCAAATTCATAGATATTTTCCTTTTTATCCACCAGTTTGCCGTGCACCGCCTGTTTGCGGAGTTTTTCTGTCAGATGAACCATGCTGCGGGAGTTGACGGAAACACTCACGGGACGGGATAAACCATCGGCTCTGCGGATTAAAAATGCGCCGTTATTGATTCGTGCCTGTCTGATTTTATCTTTATTGACTTTAACAGTCAGCACCAGCGGTTTTCCGGGAAGAACTGTTCCGGCAGCAGGCGTAACAGAAAAGAAAGAAAATTCATCGTTTTTATAAATTTTGAAATCCGTCTTTTCCTTTGCCGTCACAGAAACGCGGGCAACCGTATTTTTTTCACAGTCAAGTTTGATAACCGCCTTGTCCCGTTCAAGGGAAAACGGACGGTAAGGCAGGTCTTCAGAACTTTGAAATGCGCCTCTGTTCACATCTTTTTCAGCCGTGAAATTCGGAATGATTTTGCCGGATTTTGTGCCGACGCTCCCCGGTTTCAGGCGGTAATTGCCGTGTTCGGCATCAATAAATTGCGGTGCGGCGATAATCCCGTTCTTTTCCTGTCCTTTGTTCAACGCGATTTTACGGTACTGTTCGCTTCTGCCACCGGAAATAAGAGAGTAATCCATGATACTGCGGGCCTTGTAAAACATGCTGTTGGGGGAACAGTAGGAATCTCTGACACAAAGAAGATTGTTCAACCCGTAAAACTTGAGATAATTACTATTGGAATTGACCGAAAATCCGTTAATACCGTGTCCGTATCCGACACAGGAGTTATTGAAGTGGCGCAAGGTGCCGGTACCGAATTTGCTGTGTCCGTTTTTGAATCCGGTGGAGTAACCGCCGAATTCGTCTCCCGGATTGCAGACAAGGTTTTCAAAGACAAAAGACGGACCGCTGACGCAGCAGCCGGTGGAAACACCGCAGAGCGTCTGTTCAATCCGGTTGCGGAAAAAGCGGGAGTTCATCTCTCCGCCCTCAAGTTCAATGCCGTCATCGTTGCTGATGGCAAGAAAATTACCGTAAATTTCGGCATCGCGGTAAAACCCTCCGGTGGGGGAGCTGTTTTCAAAACACTCGATCACATCGTTGTAACGGTGGGTGTCTCCGCCGATAAAGTCATTGAAACGGACTGTCACAGCAGCGGCATGTTTTGCACTCATCGCCTTGGGACCTGCGGGGTGAACGTAAAACCAGGCGTTGGCGTGTCCGTTGCAGTCGTGGACAAAACACTTTTCAACCAATATGTGTGAACTGTTTAAAATCCAGATTCCGGAATCCTGATTGAGCAGCGTTTTTCCTTCATAAAAGCGTCCGAGTTTACCTTTGCGGAAGACGCCGACACGTCCGAAGTGCGAGATATCACAGTTGCGGATAATGATATTGTTTGCCCCTTCAAGACGGATACCGTCCCATCCGGCATTTTTGATTACAAGATTGTCAAAGATCATATATTTGCCTTTGACAAAAATACCGTACTTTCTGCCTCTGGCATCAAGAACAGTTCCCGGCTTCGCCGTGTAGCGGATATAGCCTTTTTCTGTGCCGGATTTTAAATTATCTGCAATACTCTTCCAGTTTTTTTCGGTTAAAATGACAGTTTCAGCCACTGGAACGACTGAGTTTTTTGTGCGGAATTTTTTGGTAAAACTTTTCTTTTTTCCGTTAAAAGAACAATCCAGTTTGACTTCATAAACGGTGTTTTCTTTTAAATTGACGATTACACCGCGTGCGGTTTTTTCCGCCGCATTGCAAATCAGGGAAAGTGCCGGTTTGAATTTGCCGTCTTTTTCTCTGAAAGATAATTTTGAAGAAAAATCCTCCTCCTTTTTCACATCCACTCCCGGCAGATGCAAAGAGGCACTGACATATCCCGGAACGATTTCAAGTTCTGCCAACAGCGGCAAAAACCCCAACAGAGCCGATAAAAAAATATATTTTCTCATAACCTTTTCCCTTACGGCAGAACCGACAACTTATCGTCAACGGTGGAAGACAGAGGAATATCAGGACTGTCTGTCACATTGCCGCCCAAAGTAAGAATATTACATCTGCCATTATGCCGGTAATCGACCCGGCGGGATGTTTTGGAATCCGCTGTAAGGGGAGAAGATGCTGATACCTGCGCCTTAGTGGATGCTGAATAATTGGCCTGTCCTGTTCCGTCAACGATTTGCGGTACTTTACTCGGTTTTGCGATCTGGTTGATCTTTTTTTCCGGGATCCAGGCACTCACACTTGAATTCATCATGTAAGAACGGTGCTGCCACATATAACGGTCATCATCCGGAACAGTTACACCGCCCGGTACTTCAGGACAATGAAAAACCTTCAGTGTACCGATGGTTGCATTATTTGTTTTATAAAGCAAGTGAGCAATCCAGGTGTCTCCGCAATACCAGGCCCGGACATTGTTTCCGTTGACGATCGTCTGTTTCCACGGCATAAGAAAACCGTTATAGGTATCAAGGTAAACCTGACTGGCAAATCCAAGCTGTTTCAAGTTGCTGATACAACTGGTTTTGCGTGCTGTTGCACGTGCTTTATTCAGTGCAGGCATAAGCATCGCCGCTAAAATTGCAATAATCGCAATAACAACGAGAAGTTCTATCAGGGTGAAGCAGTTCTGCTTCACCTGCACATGTGCAGGGGTTGACCGCAAATTTTTCATAATAAATTCTCCTGATTTTATTTATTTAAGTTCTTTTTTCAAAGGACAAGTACTCTTTTTAAGTTCACTTGCAATGATCTCTGCCACAAATTCAGCTCCGGCAAGATTGGTGTGCGAGGGATCTATACATTTCTTTTTGGGGTCGAACCGGTAAAGTTTGCCCGCGGCTTCTTCGCCCATAGCCTCCAATTTCTGCTGCTGGATTTTTGCCAGATCAAGACAGACCAATCCCTCTTTTGCAGCAATATCACGCAAAACTTTATTGTAAGGCTCACGGTCTTTGCGGAAAGCTTTTCCTTTGATGAAAATCGCCTTGTCTTTTGTTTTATTAAGCATCAGAGACTGATTGATGGTAACAATCACAGGAACGGCGTTGATTTCACGGGTCTCGCGGATGAATTTATTGATATTGGCGCGATAAGTTGTTTCAGGAGCCGTATAGCGGTGCGCCCCCTTTTTATTGTCATTGGCGCCGATGGTGATAAAGATATAATGCGGTTTGGAGTCAAGAGTCTTTTTCCAGTTGCCGCGGTCAATGAACATTTTTGAACTGTATCCGGACTTGGCAAAATTCAATATTTTCACATGCGGTTTGAAATATTTGCCCAGCACCTCTCCCCATCCGAAAATCAGATGCGGCTCTTTGCTGCCGTATCCCTGACAGGCACTGCTGCCGATCAATGCCACACGGATTTCTTCAGCGCCGGAAAGTGAAAGCGTCAATGCGCTGACAAGACATACAAAAACTTTTACAAATACAGACATGTCAAACCTCCTTTACGAAAAAAATAACCTTGCAAATATTATACCACAGAACTATATTAAATAAAATGGTTAAATTACGGCATTTTTTAACAAAAACACGGAAAATGAAAATAAAGACAGATTTGCCCTGTTGGCAGGATATAAAAACGATTGATGTCAATGCGCCCTTTTCTCCGATTGACAAAATCTTCATCTGGCTGAGGGATGAAAACAAGATACATCCCCACGGCTGGGCAGTTGTCCACAACTATCACTGTCTGTACTTTTGCCTGGAGGGTTCCGGAGAGCTGGAAATTGACGGCATTCCCTATCAGATCAAAGCAGGCGAAGTCATCGGAGTTCTGCCGCACCAACCGCACAGACGCCTGCCGTCAAAAAGTTCAGTAAAATATCTGCTGATACGTTTCATCCCCCGGAATCCTGAATTGATACGGAATCTTTTCGGACACTCGATTTTACAGTCTGAAGAGGTTGCCGCCGCGCTTCAGGAAGTTATAAATGCTTACGAAAAGGTGAACTTCGGAGAAAATCAATATCCGCAAAGCAATGAACTGGGACTGCGCACGGCACTGCTTGTCAACTGCCTGTCGGACTGTGTCAAAACAGAATTAACCATTCCCTCCGGCACGGGAAAGCGTATCAACGATGTCATGCAGCAGATTTTTTCTCCTGAAAATATCGGGGAACCGCTGCAGAAAATCGCAAAACAAATCGGTATTACGCCGGGACACCTGACAGATCTTGTTCACGACACAATCGGCTACTCGCCCCGGCATATCCGCAGAGTCCTGCGGATGCGCCTGGCTGAAGATCAACTTCTGCACACGACTCTTTCTGTTTCTGAAATCGCAGAAAATGTCGGATACAAAAGCGTTTATGCGTTTTCAAGATTTTTCAAAATTGCGACAGGGAGCAGTCCCAACGCCTATAGAAAAAAGTACGGTCAATCTCTCAACTGACCGCTGCCGATGGCAACCCACTTGTACGAACAAAGTTCACGGGGGCCGACAGGTCCGCGCGCATGGAGTTTATCGGTACTGATTCCGACAACAGCACCCATGCCGTAATCTCCGCCGCCGGAAAGACGGGTGGAGGCGTTGACAAGAACAGAGGCGGAATCAACTCCCGCAATAAAACGCTCAGAAAGAGCAAGACTTGACGTGATGATTCCGTCCGTATGTCCCGAACCGTGGGCGGCAATATGCGCCATTGCTTCATCAATATTCTGAACGATTTTAACAGAAAGCGTGGCAGAAAGATACTCCGTATCCCAATCTTCTTCTGTTGCGGCAAGGCAATCAGGAAGAATTTTCTGCGTCAGCGTACACCCGCGCAGTTCCACACTTTTGCTGCGCAGAGCCTCTGCAACAACAGGCAGAACGCGTTCAGCACAACCGGAATCAACCAGAAGAGTCTCCAAGGCATTGCAAACCTCAACCCGCTGACACTTTGAGTTGACAACAAGAGATGCCGCCATATTTGCGTCGGCATCAGCAGCAATATACTGGTGACAGATACCGTCATAATGTTTTAAAACAGGAATACGCGTTCCTTCTGAAATTGCTTTAATCAAACCTTTTCCGCCGCGGGGAATAATCAAATCAATGAATTTTTCCTGCTTGAGCAATTCTCCGACAACTGCATGATCGGTACTTTCAATCAGCTGAACGGTATCTTCGGGCAATCCCGCCTCAACGGCGGCGGCGCGCATGGCATCGGCAAGAACTTTATTGGTTCTGAGCGATTCAGAACCGCCTTTTAAAATCACAGCGTTTCCGCTTTTGATGGCAACGGCGGCGGCATCGGTCGTCACGTTGGGACGCGCTTCGTAAATCATGGCAATCACGCCGATCGGAACGGC
>JAZQYS010000336.1:0-1876 GCA_045633645.1 Victivallaceae bacterium
TGCTTTTTCCGCCGTCTCCCCGACAGGGCAAGACGGCGTGACTCCGAAGCCGACGTTTCGGCAAAAGCGGCGTATTTGTTGAGGGTGAAATTTACCCCTCGGGGAAAGTTTGCTTTTTCCGCCGTCTCCCCGACAGGGCAAGACGGCGTGACTCCGAAGCCGACGTTTCGGCAAAAGCGGGGTATTTTGAGATTGGTGAATACAGCGTATTTTTGAACAATCAGTTATTTTAAACGCATCACCCCACTTCAATGACTGCCCCTATCCTCTCAGTCTTGTAAGAAAGAGGATTTTTCAAAAAAGTTTATTTTACTGCAGCACACTGTTTCAGGAAGTGCTGCAGTTTTTTTTATTTGACATTTTTCGTTAATTATGCTAAATTACCGGAAATACAGCAAATTATTGAAAAGGAAACTTCTCATGGAATTTTTATCAATCATTGACCGCAAACGTCAGGAACTTTTTGCTCTTGCCGATACCATCTGGGAAAATCCGGAAATTCTGTTTCAGGAATACAAATCTTCAGAAGCATTGACTTCTTATCTTGAGGCCAACGGATTTGAAATTGAAAGAAATGTGGCTGGACTTCCGACCGCATTTATCGCCTCCTACGGCTCAGGACATCCGGAAATCGGATTTATCGCTGAATTTGATGCCATTGCCAATTTAAGTCAGCAGGCAGGCGTTCCCACACAGGTCAAACAGTCCGGAGTGGAACACGGTCACGGCTGCGGACATCATCTCTACGGCGGCAATGCCGTCGCCGCCGCACTTGCGGTTCAGGAATATCTCAAAAACAGCGGAAAACCGGGAACTGTCAAAGTTCTGGGCTGTCCGGGCGAAGAGGGCGGCAGCGGCAAAGCATATATGGCGCGTGCCGGTGCATTCAGTTCTCTTGATACAGCCATGGGCGGACATCCGGAGTGCATGTGGGCTGTCCGTACCCGCGGTTCTCTTGCCTGCTGCAATATTCTCTACCGCTTTGACGGCAGAGCCGCACATGCCGGCGCCCAGCCGCACATGGGACGCAGTGCCCTTGATGCAGTTGAATTGATGAATGTGGCAGTTAACTTTCTCCGTGAACACATTCCCTACGACAATCGTGTTCACTACGCCATCACCGATGCCGGCGGCATTGCGCCCAATGTCGTTCAGCCTCACGCTGAAGTTATGTATATGATGCGCGCAAAAAACAATGCCGACTTGAACAGCCTTTGCAAACGGGTTGAAAAATGCGCACAGGGAGCCGCCTGTGCGACAGAAACGACTTATTCCTGCGAATTTCATTCGGCAAGTTCCAATTTGATTACCATTCCGACCCTGCAGAAAAATCTTTATCAGGCAATGCTTGAAGTTCCGCTTCCGACGCCGGACGTGCAGGATTTATCCTTTGCCCGGGAATTGATTAAAACCATGCCGGACCGCGATGAAAAACTCCCGCTGTATCCTCAGGAAATCCTGCCGATTCCGGATCAAATCGCGCCGCACTTCGGTTCTACGGATACCGGAGATGTCAGCTGGAACTGCCCCACCGTGCAGATGCACGTCGGCTGCTGGGTTCCCGGCACGCCCAATCACAGCTGGCAGACCGTCGCACAAGGAAAGAATCACTATGCACGCGAAGCGATGATTTACACAGGCAAAGTCTTTGCCCTTGCAGCAGTCCGTCTGTTTGAAAATCCGGAACTTCTCGCACAGGCCAAGCAGGAACACCTTGAGCGCACCGGCGGCATCTACGAACCCGCCATGCCCGCCGACGTCATGCCCCGTCTCCGCAAATAAAGGCGTGTTCTAAATTATATCTTCACGCGCAATATATAACACATTTCTCAGTATTTTCAATTATTTTTCAACAAAATCACTTGATTTTATCATT
>JAZQYS010000337.1:0-4258 GCA_045633645.1 Victivallaceae bacterium
CACAGAACGACATGGCTACGATCCGACTTGGAGTTGACCAAATGAACAACAGAAACGGTAAGCAGCAGAAAAGAACGGAGGCAGAACAACTCCTGCGCCCGTCCGGAGGGTATCAGAACCTAAAGGTTTACAAACTTGCGACTCTTATTCAAGATGTGACCTGCCGCTTTGTTGAACTGTATATTCCCGCAGATTCAAGAACCTGTGACCAAATGGTACAAGCCGCCCGCAGCGGTAAACAGAATATCGCCGAAGGTTCTGTTGATGCAGCAACTTCAGCCAAGTTGGAAATAAATCTTTATAACGTCGCCCGGGGGTCTCTGGAGGAACTCAAAATAGATTACCTTGATTATTTACGCCTGCATAACGAAGCCGTTTGGAATAAAGATAATCCATTAACAGAAAAGTTTATCGGTATGCAGATTCTCTGTAACGCTCAATTCAAAGAATTTGTGCAGTGGGCTGAAAAAAACTATCCTTCCGTTCCTTCCCGTTCTGTTCCGTTAAAATCCGTTATCGTTGCCAATGCAGCTGTTTTACTTATAAATGTTGCAACATTCTGGCTGAAAAAAATGATCGTTCACAAGCTGGAAAATTTTCTTGATAACGGCGGTTTTTCAGAACAACTTTATAACAGCCGGATAAAGAAACGCAAACAATAATCTAAAAATCAAGCGGCGCAGCAGTTTTAAACCGTTGCGCCGCTTGATTTTATATTTTTAGAAATTTACTTGATAAATTTCCAATCCACTTTGGCAGAAACGGTGATTCCGCTGCAGCCGGTGAATTCAATACCGTCATCGGTAAAGACAGTGTTTACCACACGTCCGAAGTTTTCGGGAATACGCGCAATACCCTGAATTGTTCTGATAGAGCTGGACGCCGCCTTGCTGAAAGTAAAGGCACTCTTCCAGCCGCGGGCAGTCAGTTCGTTCTCTTCAATAGAGGGCTTGTATCCGCCGGCAAAGAAGGAACAGCAGTCCTCAATACCGATACAGCTGGTGCGGCCGTTCCAGGGTTCGCCGTAACGTCCCTGATTGGCGTTCCAAACTGCCGTTCCGGGAAGAACGGCGGAATCCTTGAGCGCATACCAGATGTAGCCGCGTTCAGGGAAAACAACTGCAGTCCAGGCGGGTTTGTCAGAAGCTTTGCGGAACATCGCAAAGATATCCGTGTAGCCGACCGGCATGGGATAAGTCGTGCAGTCAATGGTATCGGGATTTTTGAACATGGAAGGAACTGCTTCAAGATCTGTAAACTCAGCTCCGGGCAGCAGACACTGGAACTCTTTGTTCACCGGATCTGAGAAAACTCCGGGATGAACCATTCCCAAATCAAATTTATCTGCTGCAAGATACATCTTTTCGCCCGGAGCAGGATAGTCCAGAATAGCATGGTGTCCAATCGGGAAATCTCCCTCAAGTCCGGAAACAGCATGCTCGATATAGACAGCCTCATGATCGTCGTCAAGCGTGATATTCTTTTTGACTTCGCCCTCAGTCAAACTCAGTTTCATAGAAAGAGAAAGTTTAACACGTTTGCCGTCGCGTGAAGCGTCAACAAAACTCCACTTGGCAGTGGCAGTTTCTCCGTGGCAGGGAAAAGTCACACCGTTGACAGGATCGCCGTTGCCGCCGAAAGGCAGGCAGAAAAAGTCGCCGCGCAAAGGTGCCAGAACAGGACAACCGGAAAGATCTTTGCCCTCGGTCTGCCAGGGAGTCACATAATAGGGACTGATACTTTTGCCGCTGTCATCAGTGAAAATCACCGGCGCAGTATGTCCGCCGTTTTCTGTAACGAAAAAACGAACCTTCTTACTGATAAGTTCCCAGCCCTGCTGACAGGATTCGGTCTTCTGACAAATCACGTTGCTGTCCATTCTCGGAATTCCTTTCTTTTTTTCAATATCTGGCATCGGCGTAGCTCACCCAGCCGCCGGCTTTCACCAGGTCAAGGTCAAAATCGCCGATTTCAAAGTCAATTACAGCCTTTTTACCACTGCCGCTAACGGTGAACTTTTTGGCATCAAGATCAATTTCAAGACTTGCTTCGTTTCCGGCAAAGGTGTCAAAAAGTTCAGCAATCTTTTCGGGAGCAAGGCTGATTGCCAGCATACCGCAGTTGAACATATTCTGACGGAAAATACGGGCAAAGTTTTCAGCAATGACCAAATTTATACCGTTGCATTCCAAAGCCCAGGGCGCATGTTCGCGGGAGGAACCGCAGCCGAAATTCGCGCGGGTGATGATAACGCTCTTATCCTCAAGATCTTTTTTGGAATCAAAGCCGTCAAGAATCAAATCTTCAAGACAATAGGGTTTGAGGGCGATTTTCTGGGACTCGGTCAGATACTTGGCGGGAATAATCTCGTCAGTATTGATATCAGAACGGTCAAGAAAAAGTATTTTACCATTAAAATTTTTCATTTTTAAACTGTGTCCTTTTTCTTATTTGAAAAGTTCAGAGTTGGTAATGACACCGGCAACAGCAGTTGCGGCGGCAGAGGCAGGACTCATCAGGTGGATCATACCGCCTTTACCCATACGTCCGTTGAAGTTGCGGTTGGTGGTAGAGGCACAGACTTCTCCGGAGGCAAGCACGCCGTTGCTCATGCCCAGACACGCACCGCAGGTGGGGTTGGTCACGCAGAAACCGGCTTCCATAAAGTCATCAATAAGTCCCTCTTTGAGAGCCTGTTTGTAGACAAGCGGAGTGGCAGGTGAAAGAATCGCACGGATTCCCGGAGCAATTTTCTTGCCGCGGATAACCTGAGCTGCAACGCGCAAGTCCTCAATTCTTCCGTTGGTGCAGCTGCCGATGTAAACCTGATCGACTTTTGTTCCCTCAAGTTCACGGACAGTTTTGACCTGATCGGGTTTGTAGTTGATTGTGGCAACCGGTTCAATGGCTGCAGCATCAATTTCCAGAACACGGGTGTATTCCGCATCGGCATCGGGCAGGAATTTGGAATATTCTTTCAACGCCTCTTCTTTGCTTGCAAATTCTTCAGAGATGAAGGGCCAGAGGTAATCCACTGTCACCATGTCAGGATAGCAGATACCGCAGGTGGCTCCGGCTTCGATCGCCATGTTGCAGATGGTCATACGTCCTTCCATTGAAAGAGCGGCAACAGCATCGCCCGTGAATTCAATCACCTGATCTGTCGCACCGTTGACAGTCAGCAGAGAAATGATGTGCAAAATCGCATCCTTGGCATAGACGCCGGGACGAAGCTGATTGTTGAGAACAACCTTAATGGTCTTGGGTTCGCGCATGGCGCAGACGCCTTTTAAAATACCGACTTCAAGGTCTGTGGTTCCGACACCGGCGGCAAATGCACCGAAGGCACCATGGGTGCAGGTGTGGGAGTCTCCCATGATGATTGTGTATCCCGGACGGACAAATCCTTTTTCAGGGAAAATCGCATGACAGACACCATTAGCGCCAACATCGAAAAAGTCCTTGATCTGATGACGTTTCGCCCAGTCGCGGAGCGTCTTGCCCTGTTCGGCAGTCTTGGAATCCTTGGCGGGAGAAACGTGGTCGATAACGGCCTTGATCTTATCAGGATCAAATACGCGGTCACGTCCGATGGAAACCAGATCATTGATAGCAATAGGCGTTGTGATTTCATGGCAGAAAACTCTGTCAAGAGAGATCACCCGCACACCGGCGCCCGGACAGGCGACTTCGTGTGCATCAAAAATTTTCTGAGCTACGGTCTTTCCCATAACTTGTTTTATCTCCTTATAAATGAACTTAATATAAAATTGATCCCGACCTTTGTTTAAAAGTACGGGATCTGTATCAACTTATCTTGCTTTGTCAATTTCGTCCAGCCAGATGACCGGAGACTTCCAGTTCGCTACTTTGAACTGTCTGCCGGAAATCTGAACTTCTTTATCAACAAAGGGTTTGAGCATGCCGTCTTCTGCGGCACTTACAAAACCAACAATGGGAACATTGTCGGTTCCGATGGCATAATTGGTTGCCAGATTTGCGCTGGTGTGAACAGGAACAAGTCTTCCGGTAACAGTAACTTGTGTGTACGGTGCTTTAAAAACATCAATACCGAGAACCTTGAATGCGGCAACCCGCGGATCTTTGGCTGAAAATGCCGGAGCAGGAACTTTCTTTGCTTCTGCTTTTTTCTCAGCGGCAGCTTTCTTTTCTGCCTCAGCCTTTGCAGCGGCAGCCTTTTCAGCGGCAGCTTTCTTTTCTGCCTCAGCCTTTTCAGCAGCAGCCTTTTCAGCGGCGG
>JAZQYS010000338.1:0-3264 GCA_045633645.1 Victivallaceae bacterium
CGGCAAGGCGGGCGATGTCCACACCGGAAAGTTTCTGATCAAAAATCTGCAGTTTATCCAGAAGAGTCAAACCGAGGGAGGTTTTCCATTGCTTGGGCGCAAGTGCTCCGGCGGAAAAGGTGGTAAAACTTTTCTGCGGCAGAGCTTGACGCAAAATCTTTGAAACTCTTTTGCCGTCAATAAAAAGTTCAACGCTTTTTCTGTCATAGGCGGCGGCAATGTGGTGCCATTCTCCGGCATTCCATTTTTTTATGTTGGTGCCTGCCATGCTCCACTGATATTTGCCGTTGACGGGACGGGAGGGACCCAGCAGAAACATCAGATTGTTTGAATTGATGTATTTGTAGATAATCAGCGTGGAATCTGCACCCGATGCCTGAAAGAAAACGTGAAAGTCTTTATCCTGTCCGCTCCAGTTGACGGGCTTGACCCAGAAGGAAACAGTTCCCTCAAAGGGATTTAATATACCGTCATTTTTATAGACGGCATGATAGAGTTTGCCCTTGTCCGGAGAGGTTCCGATGACGGCGGCAGTCCCCTCAACGCCCGGTTGAAGAAGATTCTGCAGAGTTTCCCATAAAAGTTCCTGGGAAACTTTGGCATCAATCTTTTTTCCCCGGCTTCTGCCGGTGAAGTTTTCTTCAAAATCTGCGGTGAAAACCGGCTCAGCGGCATACGCTCCGCAGAAAAGAGAGAGTAAAAGTATAAAAATATTTTTTTTCATCTTTGTCACATTTTGTAAACTCTGTAATACCAGGCAACGTTGTAAAGCGGACGGTCAGTTTTGCCGAATTCAGCTTGCCAGTAACTGTAAGACTTCATATCCACATGTCCGTCCACGCGCAGGAAGTTGGCGGAACTTCTGTCCTGATGACGGTACCAGTAGTGCTTGCCTGTCGTGGAGTGGTTGTAGTCAGTGGCATCCCAGCCGCCGCGTCCATCCATTGCAACCAGCAGAACGGAGGGGTGACGCATACCAGACACTTTACGGCAGATTTTGGCGTTGCTGTTATCTTTGTCATGGGTCATGAAATACGCCGTATCATAGGTGGTATCCGCATTTTTCTGGTCATCGCTGGTGTAGATGGGACACTTCAACTGATTGGTGAGTTTTCCTTTGATGTATCCGGAGTAATACAAAAAGTTGATGTTCAGTGTGTTGGCGTGTGCCCACACTTTTCCGTCATTATCGTCAAGATAAAAATGGAACGCATAACCGATTTGTTTCAAACGGTTCTGGCACTCTGAAGCCTGAGCTCTTTCTCTTGCTTTTTGCAAAGCGGGCATCAGCATCGCCGCAAGGATGGCGATAATGGCAATGACAACCAAGAGTTCAATCAGCGTAAAGGTTTTTCTTGATTTTTTCATGACAATTTTCCTCATTTGAATAACTGATCAGCCATATCCATATAGTGATTCCAGTCGGCAAGCAGGATATCGTGTCCGCCTTCGCGTTCAAAATAGCTGATGTGTTTTCCGCCTTCGGGGACATTGGTGGCGGGTTTCTTACCGCCGGTCAAGATATCGTTGTTGCCGTAAAGTTTGCTGACTCTTCCGGCATGGAAACCTGAGAGATATTCTCCTTCGGGGTCTGCCCAGCGGTCTTCTGAAGCACTGTGGATGGAAACGCCGCGGGGAGAAATCAAGGCAACCAGTTCATGCTGATCAAGGGGGAGGTTTTCGGGATGAAGGGCTTTTTCAGCATCCAGATTGTCGGTGAACCACCATCTGCCGATGGTGTTCTTTGCATACATGGAGTACAGCGTTTCACCGAAAAGTCTGCGTGAAAGAGCCGCACCGCCGCAGCCGGAGTCGTTGACACAGGTCAGTTTGAAGCGTTCATCACAAACGCCCGCCCAGAGAGAGGATTTTCCCAGACGGGAGTGTCCGTAAACGGCGGCTTTTTCCGCATCGATTTGAGGAACAGTTTCCAGATAGTCAAGAATGCGTGACAATCCCCACGCCCAGGCGCCGATGCTGGAATAGCCGGAGGGACGCTTTTCCGCCAATTCTTTTTCATCAAAGAACAGACGGTAAACGCTGTCGCTCCAACCGTCTTCGCGGTCGGGAAAAATATCGTGATAAGAGGCAAAGGCAAGCGCATAACCGCGTTTGATGATTGCTTCAAGCGGAAAACGGCGCACCTGGAATCCGCGCATTTCAGTGTCGGATTTGATACGGTATTCCTCGCTTTTATCAAAACTCAAGCCGGTGACTCTCAGGGATTTATCCGCACTTGCAACCTGATTTCCCATAAAAGTCAATCCGGTAAAGACAGGAGCCTTTTCAACGCCGTTGGGAATGTAAAGCAGCACATCGGCAAAATGGCTTTTTCCGTTATTCATCTCAAAGTGCAGACGTACTTCGCGGCGCAGGGCAAGACCGTCAAGATCATCTTTCTTTTCGCTCAGGATTTCATAGCGGACTTTATCCGGCAGGGGGAGTCTTTCACCGTACATGACATCTTTGAACATCTGAAAGAGTTCGGGACGGCGTTTCTTTTCCCACACTTCCACGCTGTCAACAACTGTACCATCCTGACACGTCAGCACATCCGGCAGAGTGTAGACGGGCATTTCATTGACATCGTAATTGGCTTCCCACGGAGTTGTTTCTTTATACATTTTTTTCACCTTGTTATATTATAATGATTTATTGAGTATTCCTGATTATTTTTTGAACAGCAAATCAGCCATATCCATATAGTGATTCCAGTCTTCAAGAACGATATCGTGCTTGCCGACACGCAGATAATAACTGGCATCTTTACCTCCGGCAGAGCCCTTTTCAGGCGGCAGGGGAGAACTTAAAATATCCTTTTTCCCGTAAAGACGATAGACTTTTCCCGCTTCGTAAAGAGAGAGATATTCGCCTTTGGGATCAGCCCATTGGTCAAGCGTGGCACAATGAACTGATACGCTGCGGGGAGCGAGCAAAGATACCAATTGATGTTGGTCAAAGGGGAGTTTTTCAGGTGTCAAAGCCTTTTCTTTCAAAGATTCAACGAACCAATAGTTGCCGATTTTGTGATAGTTGAACATGGAGTAGAGCGTTTCGCCGTAAAGTCTGCGTGAAGGAGCCGTACCGCCGCAGCCGGAGTTGTTGACACAGACAAGTTTGAAGCGTTCATCACAGACACCTGCCCAGAGGGCGGCCTTTCCCAGACGGGAGTGTCCGATGACCGCGGCCTTTTCAGCGTCGATTTCAGGAACAGTTTCCAGATAATCAAGGATACGGGACTTTCCCCACGCCCATGCGCTGATG
>JAZQYS010000339.1:0-5802 GCA_045633645.1 Victivallaceae bacterium
GGCGTATTTTGTAAAGGGAATTCAAGGCCGTGTGGGTATTCCGTACACATCCGTACTCATCCGTACAAGTAAAGGAAAATTTTTATGAATCAGGCGATAACTTTAAGTACCTGTGCTTTCGGTTCAGGTGAGCATAACAGTTCTTATTATGCCCGGCAGTTTGAAAGAGCTATGAAAGCCGGGTTTGACGGGTTTGAATTGACCTTATATTCAGATGATACCGTTCCGCAAATCCTTGAAGCAGTTCATCTTTCCGGCGCGCCCATCATCGCTGTCCACGGTGTCGGCAAAGGCAACTGGTTCGCCGATACGCCCGAAGAACAGAAAAAAGCCGCCGCTGAATCTGCCCGCTATCTGGAACATTTCGCTGAATTTGCCCCCTGCCCCGCCGTGCAGCACTATCTTGACCGCTACAACAACCCCGAAATGGGGAAAAAATTTCACGATGTCATGGCGTATCTCCTTGAAGAAACTGAAAAACTCAATTTCCTCTTCTGCATGGAAAATGCCCCCTACAAACCTGAACACAATGAACGTTTCCCCAACGTCGCTGAAGTCGCCGCATTTTCACGCTCTTTCGGCAAAGACCGAATGTTCATGACTTTTGATCTTAATCACGCAAATCTGCACGAAGATCCCGTTGCCGTCTGCGCCGATTGCGCCGGACTTGTCAAACATATCCATATTTCTGATAATCACGGTTTCCGCGAAGAACATCTCGTCCCCGGAAGCGGTATCATGGATTTGCTCAGCATTATGACTGCCCTTTATCAGCACGGCTATTCAGGTCCGTGGAATCTGGAATTTGCTTTCCCCGAAAAAACAGAACCCTCCCTGGAACAATATCAACAGGTTTATCTTTACATGAAAAACCTGATTGCTCAAATCCCCGCACGCTGTTCCTGATAAAGAGGGCGTGCTGAACGGTTACTGTCAGGGTATCCGTACAATCAAGTAAATCTCTGTCTGTTGAAAAATTTTTGTGCAAACGTTTGCATTTTTTGTAAAAGTGTATTATTTTAAATAGAGAGGCAAAATCCCGTAATCAGACAAAGAGAACGCATACAGTAATGATAAAACGTGTTACAATCAAAGATATCGCCCGTCTGGCGGGGGTGAATATTTCCACCGTTTCCCGGACGCTGAATCCTGAAACAGCCTCAAGAATCAGTGCGGAAAAAAGGGAAAAGATACTCGCAATCTGCGACCATTACAACTTCCGTCCCAGAATTGCAGCAAAAGCCTGTGTCACGGGCAGAAGTTTCCGCGTCGGACTGATTTTGGGCGCGCTTACCCATGACCTTGCCAATCCGCTTCATGCGCTTTATGTCAAGGGAGTCTGTTCGGTTCTTCAATCCCAAGGCTATACGCTTTCGGTGTTATGGGCGGAAGAATATCTTGAAAAACGAGATGAAGTTGTCCGGAATTTTCTCATGTCGGAAATCGCTGACGGATATATTCTCGGGGCACCGCTTCTGGCTCCGCAAACCGTGGAAACATTCAGAAATTCAGGACATCCCATCCTCTCGTTCAAAACATTTCAAAATACGGAAAACAAATTTCCCACATTGACATTGAATCCGGAAAACGCCTACAGGCGAATCTGGAAAGCCATGCCGCCGGAACTGGCAAAAAATATCCTGTTCACCGGACCGGATTCTCCCAATACGACGCTCAAAAAGGAATTGTTCAGCCGCTGTGCAGACAAGGAAATGCAGTTGGACACACTCTTTTTTAAACAGAATTCAAAGGATATGGCATTTCACCACAATTATCTCGTTGCCAGAAACTTTTTCAGCGCTCATCCTGAAACTTTGCTCAAATCGCGTCTGATCTGCTGTTCTTCTGATCTGGTGGCGCACGCCGTCTGCGATGAATTAACTTCCAGAGGGCGTACTGTCGGTAAGGATATTTTTGTTCTCGGCTACGACAATCTGGAAGGAATAACTCCCTATCCGGAAAAGAAACCATATCTTTCAACCATAGATCCCCATTGGGAAGAAGCCGGCAGATCCAGTGCCCGTTTTATTCTTGATTCTCTGCAACACCCTGAAAAAAAAGAGTCCCATACCGATATTATGATAGAAAGTTCCTACGTCTGCCGCAGAAGTTTTCCCTTTGAACTGCCGGAGCATTCAAAAGAATCAGAAATTATATGCAACAATCCATAAATCAACTTTTTTTAACATTAAATGAAGGAAGAAAATGAAACAACTCCAAACATATTTCAGCCGCAAGCAGTCCGCTTTTACTCTGATCGAACTACTGGTGAATGCTGCTTTTAAAACAGGTGTTTTGTATAACCGCTGCGGTATGCTGTTATCAAAGGGCGGCGCGTTTGTACGGATGAGTACGGATAAGTACGGAAGGGTACGGAGTCAGGCGCCGCAGAATACGGCTGGTTTCGCCCAACAACAAAATACCCCGCTTTTCTTTGAAAGTGAAAGGGGGTTTGGGGGAAAGCGAAAACCTTCTTTTCTCGTGAAAAGAAAGTTTTCGCTGTCCCCCAATCTCTCCCCCTTTACTCTCATAGAATTGCTGGTTGTTATTGCAATTATTGCAATACTTGCGGCGATGCTTATGCCGGCATTGGGGAAGGCGCGTGAAAGTGCAAAGAGTTCAAACTGTCTCAACAACATCAAACAGTGCGGACTTGCAGCGGTGCAGTATGATGCGGATTTTAAATTCTTTGCGGCAACGCATTATTATCCGGGCAAATACTGGGCATGGAGTCGGGTGCTGGCAGACAACGGTTATCTGCCGAATAAAGAGGGTAAGGGAATCGTGAATCTTGTAACCTGTCCCTCATGGCGGCAGAATATTACAGCCTGGGATCAGAATCAGACTTACGGTGTGGCTGCCAATGCCGGAGGTTTTGACATCAATAACTCAACAGATTTGACGAAAGCGCCCAGATTGTATATCGGTGGAACGACCAATACTTATTTTGAAAACCCGATGATTATGAGCCGTATGCGTCAGCCGTCCCGGGCGTTTGTTCTGGGGGATTCTGTTTACGGCTCCAATACCAGTATCGGAAATCAGCAGTGTCTGATACAGAAATATACGACTTCGACGATTCATTTGCGCCACAGCAACCGGGGCAATATGGCTTATGCTGACGGACACGGTGCTTCAAAAGAGCAGGGCGCATTTGTGGATGATATGATTGCAGATTTTGCCCATCGTGAAGGAAAAATGACTTTCTGGATCGAAAAATATCAGTATTTCCAGTTGGGAACGCTCTTTAAAGCAATCCAATATTACAAATAAGGGGAGGATTTGGGAATGAAAAAATTTTTGTTGCCGGCGCTTATGCTTTTTACCGGACTTTTTGCTCAGGAATTGATTGTCAATCAGGAGTTTACACCGCTTAATATGCAGAAAACGCAGGCGATGGGGTGGTATGCCGTCAAAAACGGAATCAAACCGGGCAATACGCCTTGTGTCTTTGCTGATAATATGGCAAAACTGAGCCTGTCTTCCGGCGAAAAGGGTGTAACACTTCTGCATAAAAATCCGCCGATGGCAGCGGGGAAAACTTATACCGTAAGTTTTGAAGCAAAGGGAACTGTTCCGCAGTTGAATTGTTATTTTGAGTGGATTTATGCCGATAAAAAATGGGGCAACGGCGGAACGCATTACATCAAAATCAAAAAAGACTGGGATAGATATTCCTTTAAATTCACGATGCCGCCTGCGGGTAAAAAATATCGTTCACGTCCGTATCTTGCTATCGGACTGCGCAAAGCAGGCGAGGTTTTTCTCCGCAAAGTTTCTATTAAAGAAGCTCAGCAGGAATTGCTCAAAAATCCGGAATTCAAGTCAAATAAATCCGGCACTTCTGCCGCCGACTGGCGTGTGATTCCGGTCAAAGTCAAAAAAGGAAATGTTGCCTGCCGTTTTGCTGACGGTACGGCAAAGTTGAGTATTGCTCCCGGAGAAAGCAGTGTTTTTCTGATCCAGCGAGCCATCCCTTTTACCTCCGGCAAACGTTACCGCATTTCATTTGAATACAAGGGTGACGGCAAGGCGGAACTGCGCCATTATTTTGAATGGATTTTTGCCGACGGCAAATGGGGCAATATTCCGACAAAGGTTTTTAAAACGTCTTCTGACTGGAAAACTGCTTCTTATATCTTTACCGTGCCGGAGAAAAAATTTAAAACGTCTCCCTATATGGTGTTTCTTGTCAAAGTGCCGGGAACGGTCTGGGTACGGAATCCGGCTGTTACTCCTGTGCAAAGTGATGTAAAAATCGCCGATCCGGGCTTTGATTCTCAAAAAAAAAATCCCTGGCGGCTTCTGAAAAACGCTTCCATTGATAAAACCGGCGGCAGAAAAAGCCCCGGCGTGCTGTGTTTGAACGGTGTCGGAGCAAAAGCAAGTTTGCTTTTGAAACTTGAAAGCGGCAAAAATTACAGCATTTCTTACAGTGTGCGCGGCATGGAAAACCACAAAAGCCACAATGGTTTTTCTGAATACAAGGCTGTGATGACATTGAAGTCCACCGGAAGAGTCTGGGGAAAAAATATGCAGGACTGCTTTCAGAAACATTGGCAGGAACGGCAGGAAATCATCCGTGTTCCCGCAGGAAAAGCGGGCGCACTGGAAATTGAGCTTACCTCTCTGTCTGACGGAAAAGTTCAATTTGACGATTTTTTCATAAAAGAAGTTGAACTTAAAGCTGAAAAGTTTTTCAATGTCGTTTTGAAAAGTCCTTATTTCCGCAATAATTTTTACGCCTCCCGTCCGGAAAAAGAGGTGCGCGGAACGGTTACATTTCCTGAAGAAATGGCAAATTGTACCGTTTCTTTCAACGGAAAAACTCTGGCTTTGAAAAATACCGGCAAGGCGGTTGAGTTTGTATTTCCTGCTGAAAAACTTGCGGAGGGAAAATATCCGCTTGTCTTTTCGGGGAAATCCAAAAACAGCGGTAATATTGTTGAAAAAATCACGATATCCAAACTTGCGCGGGGTAAAAATGAAGTTGTTATCGGCTCCGACCGCAAAATGTATATCAACGGCAAAAGATTCTTTTTCTTCCGTCTGGGCAGCGGACGTTTCCCCGCTGTCACCTGGCCTTTCGGAATGCATGATGTTGCGGATTACTATCTGAAGCGCACCGGATTATCTGTCATGTTTCCGCTGTATATGGATGGCGTAAAGGCTTTTCTTGATGAATGTCAGAAAAAAGGCGTCAAAGGTGTTTGCCGTATCGACTGTGTCGGAACATGGATGAGAACCAAAGACGAAGCAAAGTTCCGCCAATACTGGCAGGGCGAATTAAAGAAACTTGAAGCCATCAAAGATCATCCGGCTCTGATCGGTTATTATCCCTATGATGAACCTTTGTGGAACGGTTTCCCTGAAAAGATGATGGAATATACTTATGATTCATTGAAAAAACTTGATCCTTATCATCCTGTTTTTCTGGTGGAGGCTCCCCGGGGAATGCCTGAAAACTGGAAACCTTACGCGCAGTATTGCGATATTTTCGGTATAGACGTTTATCCCGTCGGCAGCCCCAAACACTCGGGACTGCCCGAAAAAGGTATGCGCTGTGTCGGGGAATATACCCGTCTTTGCTATGAGGCAATGAAAAATCACGGAACCGTTGAGATGGTGCTTCAGGGATTTTCATGGGGCAACGCCAAACGGACTGCTGCGGAACGGAAGAAAATGCCCTATCCCACCCGGGATGAATTCCGCTTTATGAATTTTGATGCGCTGCTGCACGGTGCGGTCAATCTGGGTTTCTATGCCCACAAAAACTACGATCCCGCCTTTGAAAAGGTGATG
>JAZQYS010000340.1:0-2338 GCA_045633645.1 Victivallaceae bacterium
CGGTGGGCTCTTACCCCACCATTTCAACCTTACCGCATCCCGGAGGATGTTTGGCGGTATACTTTCTGTTGCACTTGTCTTTCCGCGGCTTATCGTCCGCGGCATCCCTCTTTTCAAAGGGACTCCCTGCTCCATGCAGTCCGGACTTTCCTCAGCCGGTAAGCGGACAACGCACATTGCTGCACGTTTGAACCCTCCCGGCCGCGATTGCCCACGGACACATGTTCCAATTTATAATATATATCGCCCTGCGGAATATGCAAGTTCTCCGCAGGCTTTTTTTTATCAGATAACTCCGATACAATACAAAAATGCCAGCACAACCAGAATCGGAGATATCCAGCGGATTGACAATGCCCAGAAGACCGCAGGCGAGAAAAGGGACTTTTTCGCATAGTCTCTGCTGTCAAAACCGCTTAAAAGAACCAGTAAATTGGCGTCAAGTTTTCCGGATTTGCTTCCTTCGCGGATTTCCTGTATCGCATTGCGGCTTCCCCAGTACCATCCGACAAAGAGCGCAATCGCCAGTCCGCACAGCGGCAGCAACCAGTTGCTGGCAATGTTATCAGACAGTTCAAAGAAACTGACGTTGGCACTTCCGAAAAGTTTTTTGATAACCTTTTCAATCCAGGGGAGATTCTTCCAGTCGGCACAGCTGACGGCTGAAAGCAATCCGAATCCGTAAATAACACTTGCAAGGATGATAACTGCCCAATGACGGGACATCTTAAACTGACGGACAGCGTAATTGACCAGAGGCTCCAGCAAGCTGATCAAACTGGTGAGAGCTGCAATCGTCACCATGATAAAGAAGAGTCCGTTCCACAGCCATCCCAGATTGCCCGGAACCTTGTTGAACGCAGACGGAACCACCATATAAACCAGTCCGGGACCCTGTGAGGGATTCAAGCCCATTGCAAAGACAGAGGTAAAAACCGCAACACCGGCAAGAATTGCCGCCATCGTGTCCAAGCCGACGATCATCAGCGCGCTTTTGACAATGTTGACGTCACGGGAAAGATAACTGCCGTAAGTCATGGTAATTCCCATACCGATACTCAGCGTGAAAAACGCCTGTCCCATGGCAATCAAAACACTTTCAGCACGCAGGGCACCGAAATCAGGATACAGGAAAAATTTCAATCCTTTGCTTGCTCCCGGAAGCGTCACGCCGCGGAACACCAGCGCAACAAGCAGAATAAAAAGCATCGGCATCAAAACTTTGGAACTTTTTTCAATACCGTTTTTAATTCCGAAAAAGACAACCACTGCTGAAAGCAGAATGAACATAAAGTGTGACAGGAACAATCCGACGCGCACTTCAGGAGCCGCATGCAGAATCGGCAAAAACACCTTCGTTGCCTGTTCGGGATTGGCAAAATTCAATTCTCCGGCAAAGGATTTGATGGCGTAAAGAATCGTCCAGCCGCCGATGACACCATAGTAACAGATGATGATAAACGGCGCAAGAACACCGGTGATGACACCGATGGCTTTCCAGCCTTTGTGAACAAGAGCAATGCCCAGAACCAGCAGCGTGACGGCAAATCCGGGGTGTTTGTAAAAGACAAGTCCCGCACCGCAGAGAATCATCAGTGTTCCGAAAGTGGTCATTGCCGGAGTGGATTTTCCGCCGGTAAAGCGGTCAAATGCCCATGCCGGATGACATCCCGTAGCACGTCCGAGTGAAAGTTCTGCAATCATCAGCGGCATACCGACAATGAGGATTGCCAGAAGATACACGCAGACAAACGCGGCTCCGCCGTTGACGCCGGTGACGTAGGGGAACTTCCAGATATTGCCCAATCCGATGGCACTGCCTGCCGTCGCAAGGAGAAATCCCCAGCGTGAACCCCATTTTTCGTTGTTGTTTTGTTCCATAAAAACCTCTCTTTTTTTATCTTGTTATGATTGTTGAAAAATCTTTGTTTTCTTTTGAAGCTGACAATGTAATTCCCGTCATGAGAAAAAGACTTGTCAGCGCACTGCCGCCGTAACTGATAAAAGGCAGAACCAGTCCCGACGGCGGAATCAGTGTCAGGTTGATCGCCATGTGCGTCAACATCTGCACCGCAATAAAAACCGCTGTTCCCGAGAGCAGCAGCTGTACTTCAGGGGAATAACCTTTTTGCAAAGCTTTTTTGCAGTAGGACAGTATCAGAATACAGAAAAGCGCAGCCGGAATTATTGCGCCCGCCCAGCCGATGGTTTCAAGCAATGCTGCACCGGCGGAGTCGTTGTAGGAAAACGGCAGATATGCATTGCTCCACATCGCGCCGCCCATCTTTGAACCGGACCAGCCGCCGCGGGCAATGGCGAAAGTGAACTGACGGACATG
>JAZQYS010000341.1:0-1727 GCA_045633645.1 Victivallaceae bacterium
TTTCGAGTTGAATACACTTAAAATGACCATTCTTGAACCTTGGAAAATTCTCAAAAAGTTTGCTTCAATCAAAAATATCCACAACACCTGACTTTTGCTTTTCGGGCAAAGAAAAAAGCGGTCTGGAATTTGAATCCAGACCGCGAGATGAAGGAGTTTAGATAAGACCAAAATATTTCTTTTGCTCTTCCCAATTTTCAGGCCAGCTTTTCCGCAATGTTTCCATTGAAATGCTCTTTTTCAAAGTCCCATGCAAAATGGCATGAATGATTTCCGGGGCAAGCAATGTCAATCTGACTGTTCGAGCTACATAGGCGGTGTCCTTCCCTACCGCCCTTGCCAGTTCTATGGCGTTATTGTATGTTCCGGAGTCAATGAGTTCCTGCCAACGGAAGGCTCTTGCAAGATTCAAAACAAGCGGATCTACCAACTTTTCAGAATCATCAGGCACAATAATCCGTTTTCGGCCTGCACAATGCCGGAACGACATTGGAATGGTCAACTTGACATTGCCATTTTTAAGGATTTCAATCTTGGTCATTTACAATTGTCTCCATCATCGATTTTATGTTTTCTGTCCGCAGTACGACTTCCATTTTATCTTCCCATATTGTTACGGTTTCCACCAGAAGCGTTACCAGACGGTTGTATTCTCCGGGAGTAATTTCATTCCAGAATTCATCCTTAAAACAAGTTATTACTTCATGGGGCGAAAGTCCGGATTTTTCTGCGAATTGCAAAGTCAAGGACAGATCTCCAAGCATTTTCTGCAACTGTCGCTTTACGATCCGCTCAACATCCTCTGCCGGTATTTGATGAACGGGACATTCTGCAATGCCCCGTCTGGCATCCTTGCAACACAAATAATAAAAGTATCTTTGACTGCCACGGGATGTGTATGTCGGCATCATTGCTCCACCACAGTGACCACATTTCAGAACATTTTTTAAAGGGGCAACAATTCCTTGCCGGTCTTTGGTTTCTTTGTTCCGGTCATTCTCTTTTAAGATTTCCTGAACTCGATTCCATACTTCGCGGGTAACAATTGCCTGTTGCTCGCCTTTGCAAATCGCATCTTTGTATTTTACCTCTCCAATATATGTATGATTGTTGAGCATCCGGTAAATATGATTACGCTGCCATGGATTACCTGCCTTGGTACGATGTCCGGCTTGATTAAGTTCGCTTGCTATCAGTTTGGGCGATTGAACTTCAATAAAACGCTGGAATACTGACCGGACAATTTTTGCCTCTTCCTCTTTTATTACAAGTTTTTTATTTACAACAACATAGCCAAACGGAACAGTCCCACCGACAAACATGCCTTTTTTGCGACTGGCTTCCATTTTATCCTGTACCCTTTGAGCAATAATTTCGCGCTCAAACTGGCTGAAAGTGATCAAAATATTCAGCATCATTCGCCCGGAAGGTGTCGCTGTATTGATTTCCTGGGTCACTGCGACAAACTGAACACCCCACTCATCAAATTTCTTTGAAAGATCGGCAAAATCGCAAATTGATCGTGAAAGACGGTCGATTTTATAAACAACAATAATATCCACCAATCCAGCTTCGCAATCACTGAGCAATCGTTGTAACGCAGGGCGATTGGTATTTCCCCCTGTGTATCCTCCGTCATCGTGGCGACCCAGCACAAGAGAGTTCTTCTTCCACACAAGGCATTGGCGAACTTTCAGCCCGATGTCGTGGCAGGCTCCCCGGAAGTT
>JAZQYS010000342.1:0-3917 GCA_045633645.1 Victivallaceae bacterium
TTGAAAGAATATAAAGATATCTTCATTATTGCTTCAACGCCGCTGCCCGTCTGCAACAGTATGGCGGCAAAGGAACTGGAGCGTTTCGGAGTCAACCGTGTCATGGCGCATATTGAACTTGAGAAAGAGGCGGTTCTTGCCCTGAAAGAGCGAAGTGTGCTTGAAGTTGAACTGTACCGTCTGGGACGTCCGGGACTTTTGACCACGCGTGCGGCTCTGCCGATAGAAGGACCTTTCCGCGACAACCGCGGCAACGGATTTGAAGTGCGTCGTGATGAACGGACGGGACTTTCACGGATATATCCGCAGAAAGTTGTTTCCGTCCCCCGTCTTGAGGGTGTGTTTGACTTCTACGATTTGACCAATGCCAACTGGAAAAACAACGAAACGGCAACGTTCAATTTTGAATTTCCGCTGGTGTGATGTTTGACCGAAGCCAACAGTTGTTGTGCAGTCAATAAAAAAGGGGAGCATTTTTGGCTCCCCTTTTCTATATGATTTTTATTCAAAGATGAATTTTCCGAATCCGTCGGGATTATGGAAAGTGTAACTCTTATGCCATTGCAGCCAGCATTTGTTGCTGGTCCAGTCGGAACATTTGTACACGTTGGCGTGCCAGACCTGTCCGGAAAGATTTGAGGAAACTCCGGTTCTTCTTGCAAACATCTCAATCGGGATCTGCAAGCCGAGATACCAGGTGAGAGGACCGGGCAGTTCGCCTTTGAGATTGCGGGGCAGCGTTGAGAAACGTTTGACGCTTTTCAACTCCTCTGCGGGCATGGGACTCATCTTTTTGATATCGCCGAAGACATGGATCTCATACAGGAGAAGTGTGCCGATGCAGTTGCACTCAAAGTTGTAATACGGTCCTGCCGGATCGGGCTGGACGAAGAACTCCATACAGCTGTCAAGACAGACCATGTCCTGATCGTTTTTGAAGTTGCCGCGGACAAATCTGTCTTTGACCTGATAGAGAACATAGATGTATTTGTCATCATACTGGAACTTTGCGCGGGCGTCGGGGGCGATGTTGCCGGCGGATCTGTCAAAGTATCTGTTTTCCCAGACCAGACGCAGTTCCGGAACATCTTTCCAACTCTTTTCGCTCCAGGGATCGGAGAGGGAAACTTTGCCTTTGGCACGTTTGACGGTATAGGTTGATTCCGCTTTTGTTCCGGGCAGAAGTGAAAGCGTTGTGGCATAAAGATAGGTCTTGTTGCCTTTAGAGTCTTTGCAGGGAATGACGAGTTTGCGCCATTTTGAGGGCGTATTTACGGCATTTTTTGCAAGAGAATAAGTTTCTGTTTTTCCGGAAACGGTGCGGACTCTTGTTATGTTCAAGCCCCAGGCGGGATTCCAGTCCGGATTTTTGCTGCCCTGGGTATGGAGAGAAACTTCAATTTCCCAGCGGTCGTTGAAATGTTTGACTTTGGCAAAACTTCTTTCTCTTTCGCCGCCGGTGAAACTGCCGTAACGGGCAAGTTCGTCGGAGTCATTTGAGCCGTCAAGGAAAATGCCTCTGCTGTCGGCAGCAAATGTGAATGCTGTTTTTTCGGGCATATTGTAGTCAATACGGATATGATCATTTTCAAAGATACGGCAGTCATCCAATGCGGTTGCTGAGGTTTTGAGTTTTTTCATTTCAGGTTCATAACAGCGGAATGCGACAAAGACACGGGAACGGTCTTCGGTGAAGGCGATGGCAAACTCAGTCTTGGGTGCGCCTTTGGCAGCGGGAAGAGTGTGCCATTTTTTGTATTTTGCAAGATTGCAGTCAACTGTTGCAGTCCAGGGGATGATTTCTCCGGTGAGGGTTCTGCCGCGGGGGGTGCGCTTTGCAAAGACGGTTTTAAGTCCTGCAAGGCTTCTGCTGACGGCCTGGATACGGGTGCGGTAGATGCTCTTTGCCGGTGTTTTTGCAACGGCTTTATCCAGCAGTTCAAAAATCGCCGGAATGTCGCGTTCCATGAGCTGACCGTTTTTGACAGAAATGGAACGGTTCTTCGGACGGTCTGAAATGCTTTCAAGCAGATTCATAAAAGCGTACATCTCTTCAGAAGCCGGTCCGAACCAGAGGGTGCAGTATTCTTTTATAAGTGCGGCAAGGTCAAGATCGGGATCCCACAAAAGTTTGCTGTTGACGTAATACATGAAGTGCATCAGCGGAACTTCTGCAAGTTTTCTGCTCTTTGAATCAACGGAAGCATCCATGAGGAAACCTGAGATGATACCTTTCTGTTCCCGGCGCACTTCCTGAAGTTTGCGGGGGAAGGTGTAACCCTGGCGGATGGCGGAGTCACATGAAAATTCATTCCACCATTCAAGCTGTTCAACATTTTTCATCTGAAAGAAATTGCTGATTTTCGGCAGCTGGGCAAGATACTTCTTGCGGGAATTGGCTGCAGCGTAGGTGACAGGAGAAACGCCTGAGGGCAGGTAGCCAAGTGATGCCGGATACTTTCCGTGAGAGGGCAGACCCTTGGTTGGGAAACTCTGCCAGAGGATTTGTTTGCCCGGATGTTTTTTGGCAACGAGCTGTGCGATTTCGCCGTAGGCTTTTGCCATTATATTGATTTCAGTGGGGTAAGGATAAGTGTTGCCGGGATTGTTTTCACGCAAGTCTTTGTCATCGCCGCTTCCGCGCAGGGCAGGGGGGACGATGTGCAAGGCTGTCATTTCAGGGTTCGCATCAAAAAGCTGAATGGCGGCTTTGGCGATCGCCTGCTGAAGAGATTTTTCAAAAAGTCTCGGGAAAACGCATCCGTCACCGGTTAAAAGTTGTTCTCCGTAACCGTTTTTTGCCGCCCATTCGGGGTGCTGTTTTTCTCCGGCTTTGATGATATCGGCGATGGCAAGTGTTCCGGTTTTGGGCAGGGCGGAACCGGATTTCAGACGTTTGAACCACAACACGGCTTCACTGTCGGTTTTGAGCAGTTCCCCGATACGGAACTCTCTGCGGGCAAAGGCGGCTTCTTTTGTCTCTCTGAAATCTCCGACACGGATATCGGCAAGTTTGGGAATGATCGTTCCGTCTTTGTAAGGAGAGTAGAAACGTACGCCCAGATGTTCCAGAAATGCGCTGACAGCGTGCATGACACCGTTATCATCGGCAAGATTGACTTTAAGCGTATCGTTGATATCCGTTGAAGTTGTGACTGCAGAAACGGCACTGTTCTTGTGCATTTTTCCTGCAACGACAGCTTTTTTGTGATTTGTGACAGGTCCGTTGAGTACGATGCAGTTGCCCTTGACCCAGATATCGTATCCTGAAGTTTTGAATGCGGGGGCTTTGTATCCGGCATTTTTGCTTGCGGTACTTTCTCCAACGCAAAGGAGTGTGGCAGACTTTGCCTTGGCGGGCGTCACGATTGCCAGGCGCGCACCTGAAATTTTGTGCAGATGCGTTTGCAGATCTTTGGCGGCAAGAACGATTCCGGCGTCGGCATTTTCTGAGATGACGATATCCGCACAGGGTTTTCCCTGTTTGACGACATCAGCTCCCGCGCAGGTCATGACGACCGGCAGCAGCAGCCCGAAACATTTTTGAATTTGCATGTTTTTTCCCTGTATATTAATGTATAATGTTTTACAAAGATGACATTTCTGTTACTTTACACCCGTTTGCATAACTTTGCAAGGCGGAATTTTTCTTTTATCGGGATACTTTCAGGGGGGATTTCCGGAAAAAAACACATTTTTTTTGCGTTTTCCGAAAAATGGTTAAAATAAACCGAAATATTGCTATTTTTTTAATTCACTTTCGGAGTATAATATATAGTGTGCTTTTTTTTGTTTACTTTGGATAACTGTAAAAAAGAGGGTTTTATGTCGGGATTTAACGATTTTTTCAATACCGGAGTTGCCGCCCATGGGCGGGTGAAGCACTCCTGCTTCACCCTTATAGAGCTTCTCGTTGT
>JAZQYS010000343.1:0-1568 GCA_045633645.1 Victivallaceae bacterium
TCACTGCGTTTGTATTTCATTCCGCGGATACGCCCGGTGATTCCGGCGACCCTGACAATAATGCCGGATGCAGGACTTTCAGCAATAGTTGGCAAAACGATTTCATTGCTGGTCCAGGTAATCCGGGTTCTCTCTCCTTTGTAGAGCTGTCCGGCACAGCGGTTGGCAATGCCGTCAAGAGCAGAAATGGGAAAACAGACTTCCGGGAAATCCGCAACAAGGTTGTCATTGATTTCTAATTCTGTCTTAATGCTTTCCAGCATCTCAAGTGCTGCTGCTTCTGTTGCTCCGACAAGGACTACAAATTCTCTGTGACCATAGAGCATAGACCATAACGCAGCACACTCGGTCAAGGTTGATTTCCCGGAACCACGGGGCATTGCCAGAGCAAAAAGTCCGCCACGCAAAACCGCCGTTTCAATGCGGTTGATGACTTTCAGATGGTCATCGCTCCAGGCAAGAGTAAAGTTGCCGGGAAAATAAGATTCGCAGAAGAGTTTGAAATCATTTCTGCACATTTCCTTGAGTTCCGGGTTCTCCACTTCCGGCAAATCACCGATATCCCGTCCCGCCAATGCCAAAGCAATATTCCGGTTGCGGACAGCATTTTTCTTTTCCTCATAGGTCTGCACAGGAGTATTCTGTTTTATAAATAACTGCTCACGCAACCAGGCGGCATATTTGAACAGATTTATACTCTGACCGTTATCATCGGAAATCCGGAATCCTGCTCTTTTTCTGTGACGGCGTAACTGCCGGTCATTCAGAACATCATGCAGTGGGGTGGAGTTGATAAGCCGAACCGCTTCACTCGGCCGCAGTTTGGCCGGATTCATTGTCGCCATTACTGTGAACCTCCCTGATTATCCACGCCATATATTTCACAAGGCTGATAGTGCCGTCAGCGTTTACCGGCACTCCACCATCAATGTCCTCCTGCAGTAATTCAAGCGTCATAGCCCGGTATCCGGCTTTCTGAAGAAGCGTTACAAGGTTTTCTGCTGAAAGAGCAAGAGGGTTAAGTTGTTTATCCATATAACTCCCTTACAGTAAAGAATTAAGCGTTTAATATCAAAACTCCGCTGGCTATCTCCGGAAGGTACGCTTTATTAACAGCAGAGCAAGGTAATATGCTCATAACCAACAAAATAGGAGATAGAAAATGAACGGAACATCTGAAATCAAAATCGGCAGCAAAGTGATCCTCAAGGTCGGACGCAATGCGGTGGAAGTGGAAATCCTCAAACCCATGGCGGACGGTGATGCTTACTGGGTAAAAAGCATTGTATCCGGCAAAGAGTTTATGATGCCAAGCGCACGCATCAAAGTGCCGACCGTCAGCATCGAGCCTGCCGCAGAGCCGGATTCCATCGAAGATGAAGCTCCGAACCCTGCGCCGGAATGCACCACCGCACCCGGGAAATGGTCAAAGCCGCCACCGACTCCGGACTGTGGATCCCCACGGACTGCAAAACTCCGGAGCAGACCCTCTACGGGAGTATCTTCCGCGAAATGAAAATCAAGGAAAATCCCCGCATCGTCAAGAGTTCGGTTAAAGGCAAATTTGA
>JAZQYS010000344.1:0-4386 GCA_045633645.1 Victivallaceae bacterium
AAACCTCACCGATCCGGCTCATCAGCTTGCATGGCTCAAAAATGAACTTGCCCTGCTGCCCGCAGGTAAAAAAATCGTCATCTTCCGTCATGAACCGCCCCAGTACGGCGACAATCTCATGACTCTGCTCTTCTCTCAGTACAAAAACCGTATCGCCGGATTCATCTGCGGACACACCCACAGTCTGCTCTGCCGCAAATTTGACGGTATCCCCGTCTGGGAAAACTCCCCCGCGCCCTCCGGCGGTCTGGATCACTCCCCCCGCGCCTGGCGCATTTTCCGCGAAGTTAAGGGAAAACTTATTTCAAAAATCGTTTACAGCGCGCCCCGCAAAATCAAAGATCCCGTCGTCAAAGTTGATCCTGCTGCTCCCGCTGTTAAAACGGCTGCGCCCTTTGCCATGTCGGGCATGACGCCCGCCCGCAACGCTTATATCAAAGGAAATATCTCTTCTTTGCGTTTGAAATGGGTTGCTGACACCAAAGGGATTATTCACCATGCCCTGCCGCTGATCGTCAACGGCAAAGTCTTTGCCGTCACAAGTGACGATGATATGGCTGAAAACTCTGCCGTCTTTGCATTCAATGTTGCCAACGGCAAACTCCTCTGGAAAAAAGTCATCGGTGCCGCCGTCAAAGGCGGACTTGCTTCTGATAAAAACAATATCTATGCCTGCGGTGCCGACGGTCTTGTCACCGCATTGCGTCAGAAAGACGGTAAAATCCTCTGGAAAACCCGTATCGCCGATGTCGATAAAACCAACGGCATGTACGGTGCCGCCATCGTCAATAACGGAAAACTCTATTTCTACAACGAATCCCCCATCATCATTGATGTCCGCAACGGAAAAATTCTCCATCAGGGCAAAACTACTTACGAAACCGGCGGTGTCTGGCACGCGGGCGTAACCGTTGCCGGTAAAATCGGTGTTTCCGGTGTCTCCTGGCGTTACGGCTTGAAAGGTTTTGATCTTGTCTCCGGCAAAATCCTCTGGACACGCGCTCAGGGCAGGGACTTCACCTATCTTGACGCCGCTCCCGTTTACTGTGACGGAAAAATCTACTTCAAAGCCAGAAGAAAACTTTTTATCCTTGACCCCGCCGACGGACACGTTATCAAAGAAGCCGTTAAACCCGCCGGTATGGAAACGCCCTCCATCCCCGTTGTGACGGAAAAAGCCGTCATTTTCGGTTCATGTGACGGATTCTATGCTTATGACAAGCAGACTTTGAAGAAAATCTGGGGCGTCAAACCCGGCTATGCCATCGTTCCGTCAACTGCTTACAGCCGCGGTGCGACAGAAGTTGCCGCTTCCTGCGTCGTTGTCGGCAATACCGTCATTTGCGGCGCTCATGACGGAAAACTCTATCTGCTGGATGTCCGTTCCGGCAAAGTTTTACAGAAAATTCAACTGGATTCCCAAATCATGGCACAGTGTGCCGTTTCGGGCAATACAGTTGTTGCCGTTTCCATGAATGGAAAAATTTATACCTTTACTGCAAAATAAGGATTATTTAAAATGGGTATTCAAATCAAAGCAACGTTTCTTGACGAAATCACCTCCGACATTCCCCACCAGAACTGGGGCAAAGAAGAATGGGACAAAGATTTCGCCGCCATGAAAGCCGTCGGTATTGATACGGTCATTATGATCCGTTCAGGACTGGAAAAATTCATCACTTATCCGTCTAAAATTCTCATTGAGGAATTCGGCTGTTACGAGCCGCCCGTTGATCTGGTTGATATGTTCCTTGAACTGGCTGAAAAGTATGAAATGCGTTACTTTTTCGGTACCTACTGTCTGCGCCACAACGGCTGTTACAAAGATGTGGATATCGATGCCCGCTGGAGCATTGAAAAACGTCTGATTGACGAAGTCTGGGAACGTTACGGTCACCGCAAAGCCTTCAAAGGATGGTATCTTGCCAAAGAAATTTCCGGCAATGATGAAAGCATTGTCCGCGAATTTATCAATTACAGCAGCTACTGCAAAAAAATCTCCGGCAATCTGCCCACGCTGATCTCTCCCGGAATGCTGGGACGCAAAGCCTGGATGCCCAACGAACCCGGCGCTCATGATCTTGATTTTGAACACCATGAACGCACCTGGGATGCCATCATGAAAGCCGTTTCAGGTTACGTCGATATCATCGCCTTCCAGGATGGTCACGTTACCTATGAGGAACTCGGTCCCGCCATGGCCCTCAATAAACGTCTGGCTGACAAATACGGCATTGAACTCTGGACAAACAGCGAAACCTTTGACCGCGATATGCCCATCCGTTTTCTGCCCATCAAGTGGGAAAAATTGCGCTATAAACTCAAAAAAGCCGAAGAAGCAGGCGTCACCCGCGCCCTTACTTTTGAATTCTCCCACTTCATGAGCCCCAACAGCATGTACCACTCCGCCCATCACCTCTACAACCGCTACCGCGAATACCTCGAAAACGAGTGCAAATAACCCTCTTTCTTTTATGATAAGAGAGGGGGAAGGGAATCGGGGGGGAAGAGGAAAACTTCTTTTCCATGTGAAAAGAAGTTTTCCTCTTCCCCCCGAGCCCCCCATCTCTTTTCAAGAAAAGCAGGGTATGGCTGCTCCCGTTGGTCGTAGCAGGTGTTTTTTGAGAGTTGTTTGCTGTTCCGCCGTCCCCGCAGGGCAGACGGCGTTGCGGCAAAAGCAAGGTGTTTTAAAAAGAATTTATTTGACGGTCACTTTTCCGTCACTTGACATTTTAAATCCCAGAACGTTGAGGGTGATGGAGTTATGTTTTGGGACATACTCCGTCAAATTTCCGGCGGCGTTGTTTCCGGCGACGGCTGCCATGGCGCGCGAGGTGGTGTAAAGACCGCAGACATTTCCGTCATACTGGGAGTTGTCACCACAGGCATAGACATCGGGAATATTACTTTCCATGCGGGAGTTGACGACGATTCCGCGATCGACTGTGATTTCAGAAGAGATACCCGAAAGTTCCGGGCGGCTGCCGGTGGAAAAAATAACAACATCACTTGAAATGACTTCTCCGGACTCAAGCAGAACCCCTTTATCCGTCACTTCGCAGGTTGAGGCGGAGCAGATAAGTTTGAAGTTTTCAACCGTTTGGAGTTTTTCCATCATCATCTGAGAGTCTTCAGGGGAGACATCTTTTTTGAGCAGACGTTCGGAGCGTTCCAATAAAGTTACGGCAACATTGCATTTGAGCAGGGCATCAGCAAGTTCCAGTCCGAGGATACCGCCGCCGACAATGGTAAACTTTTCAGCACCTGCGGCAATTTTTTTGCGGAGACGGATCAAATCATCATAGGTGCGCAGGGCAAAGACATTATCGCGTTCAATGCCGGGAATCGGCGGGAGAAAGGCTTTGCCGCCGGTTGCCAGAATCAGTTTGTCATAGTGACAAATCTGCGTTCCGTTGAAAGTCACCTCTTTTTTTGCAGGATCCATGCCGGTCAACCGGGAGTTGAGAACAAGTTGAATATTGTTTGCCTGATAAAAATCCTCTTTGCGGATAAAAATTTTGGCAAATTCCTCTTCACTTGCAGAAATCAGTCCGGGCAGGGCGGGACGGCGGTAAGGAGGGATACTTTCAGCGGAATGAATAATAATATTGCAGTCCGGAGAACTTTTTCTTGCAGCCAGAGCTGCTTCAAAGGCGGAAACACCGCCGCCGGCAATGATAATATCCATAAAAAAATCCTTTCTTTGCAAGATAAAATATAATACTGTTTTGCCGGAATGTCAATAACTGAAAGTAAAAAGGTTTTATTTGCCGGAAAAAAAACAGGTGGAACGTGGGGCAGCTTGATGGCTGCGGGGGTATGCGAAAGCGCGGTGGCGTGACGCTTGCTTAAGACTTATAAGATTTATAAGACTTATAAAATATGATGATGGGCGCCCGTCTTCGCCCTGACGGGCTACGCCGTGGCAAGTCATGTTATACCCCGTGGGTTTGCACGTCGCAGTTTGGTATGGCTCGGGCGAAGAGTTGCCGTTGGATAATGCTCAAAGTTTTGATACCCGCAGTTGACTGCAAAGCCGAGGAGGCGGCGCTGTTAAGATTTAAGAGTACTGAGAGTACTGTGAGTACTGAGAATACTGAGAATGCTATAAAATGGTGCGCCGCACAATCAGATTCGAGGGTAATCGCAGTTAAGGGGTAATTATTTCTCATCGGCGCCCCAAAATAAAAACCCAGTATTCACAGTATTCACAGTATTCATAGTATTCATAGTCAGCGCCGCCCGCAGTGGCACAGCAAACCACAGCGGTTATACAGAATTTGGGTGCAGAATTACCGCAGGGGTAAAGCAACGCGCCCGGTGGCTGTGCTCGTCAGAGCCAGCCCCGGGCAATCGGGGATTTTTAAGGGGCAGCGCCCCTTATAC
>JAZQYS010000345.1:0-11941 GCA_045633645.1 Victivallaceae bacterium
TCTTGCCGGTGTGACGGCAGCCCGTGATTTCCGCGGTGTCTGGGTTGCGACGGTGGGGAATATGGATTTTCCCCGCTGTACGTCGGCTCAGATGTTCAAACAGACTTTTTCAAATCTTGCCGACAAACTTGCCCGGCGCAACTGTAATGCCGTGATTTTTCAGGTGCGCGCCAATTGTGACGCATTTTATCCGAGCCGTCTTGCGCCTTATTCCCGCTGGATGACAGGCGTGGAGGGCAGGGGATACAGCGGTTTTGATCCATTGTCTTTTATGATCAACGAAACCCGCAGGCGGGGAATGGAGTTCCACGCCTGGTTCAATCCCTACCGGGTCGTCCGGGCAACGAAACTGTCTAAAGAAGCGTATCTGGCTCGTCTTGCGCCGAACAATTTTGCGCGCAGAAATCCGCACCTGGTATTGGCTGTCCCGATGGGGAACGGGGAAATTTCTCTTTTGCTTAATCCCGGGGAACCTGAAGTTATCCGTTATATTACTGCCGTGGTGCATGAAGTTGCTTTGCGCTACCGTCCTGACGCTATTCATTTTGACGATTATTTTTATCCCTATGACGGTAAAATGATTCCGGATTCTGACACTTACCGCAGCAGGAATCCGCATAAACTTTCTCTCGCAAACTGGCGCAGACACAATGTGAATACATTGATTCTTCAGGTGCGCCGCACGATCAACCGTGTAAATTACGGCAGACGTGATCAGGTTCGTTTCGGTATCAGTCCTTTCGGTATCTGGGCAAATTACGCACCTGAGACTCCGGCAGGCTCACGGACGAAAGGGCAGGAGTCCTTTCATACGCTTTTTGCCGACAGCCGTCTCTGGGTGAAGCGGCGTTATGTGGATTATATCGTGCCGCAGATTTACTGGCACAGAACACATACAAAAGCCTCGTTCACGGTTCTGCTTGACTGGTGGTGCAATGTTGTCCGCGGTACCGGCGTGAAACTTTACATCGGACACGCACTCTACCGTTTCGGCACTCCCGGCTGGGGACAGGATGAACTTATTCAGCAGCTCCGTCTGGTCAGAACCAGACGTGAAGCCGCAGGTTCCGTGCTTTTTTCCTGCCGTCATCTGCTTAATCCGTCAACGACTCCCGTGAAACTGGGCGTTTCAAGAGTCTGGAAAAGCCGGTAAAATATTTGTTTTTTTTCTTGTAACTGCTTGACAAAACTCTTTTTCTGTTGTAATATATATTTGAAAACCACATAAATAAACCACCGTTTTGCGGGTGTTGAGTGAATAATAAGCGTAAAACAACTAAAAAAGAGATGATTGCTGAAAAGTTGCGCGACGCAATTCTTTGCGGAACTTTCGGCGATGGTCAACTGCCGTCAAAACTGGATTTGGCGCAGCATTTCGGCGTAAGTCACAGAACGATGGAGCCTGTTTTGAAACAGCTGCGTGACGAGGGACTTATCCGCAGTGTAAAAGGCATGGGTACTTTTGTCAATAACGGGGTGCAGAGCGTTGCCAATTTAACGTCACGGATGGTACTTATGCTGATGCCGGGCAACTCCATTTTTGAAAACGAATCGTTCAATGCCCTGCGGCAGGAGGCGTTCCGCAGAAGTCTTCTGCCGGTTAATCTGCCTATGCCTGAAAAATATGTGAAATTGACTTTGCAGGAAAAGTCAATCTTGACCCAGACGCTCAGTGCGCCCATACGCGGTGTGCTTTATCACGGACACGGATACCGTGTTGAGCCGTTTCTTGATAACTGGAAAAATATCAAATCCGTTGCCCTGACTGAGTTTACAGGTATAAATGGTCCGCCGGGCAGTTCGCTTTTGATAGACTTTGAAGCCGGCGCAGAAAAAATTGCAAAACATTTTATTGAAAACGGCTGCCGTAAACTTCTGGTGCTGACGGGATTTATTGATTCTGATTTTCCCGGTGATGAAAACTATTGGAATAATTTGATTTCCAGAAAGTTTTTCAGAGGAGTCCGCCGTGCTGCCGTTGAAGCGCAAATTGCGGAACCGGTACTTTATTATGTGCGGCACAGCACACCTCCCAATGATTTTGCCACCGAAAGTATCGGTTTTGAAGAGGCTGAACCGCTGCTGAAAAATTTTGACGGAATTATCACGACTTATGACAACCTTGCCTACTGTATAATCCGTCATGCCGGAAAACTGGGAATTAAAATTCCGGAAGATTTGCTTGTTTCCGCCTGCAGCAATACCGGTTGGACATGCCGTTTTGATTACCAGATTACCACATTGTCGGCAATGCAGGAGCAACTTGCCGTGCGGGCGTTTGAGATTCTTGAGGCGGGGGGAATCCACCACGAGAAAATCGTTCCGGATTTGATTGTAAGAAACAGTTCCATGCGGTGAAAGGCAGGAGATTTTTATGAAAAGTAAAATTTTAGCAACGATGTTGATTTCAGGAGGTATTTTTATGAGTAACGGGTGCAGTACAACAACGCTTTCAAAAGAGAAAGCATATTTTCCTGATAAACAGGAAATCCTCTGCCGTTTGAAAAAATATCCCCGTAAACCGCTTTTCCCGCCCGGAGCTGACCGCAAGGCATGGAACGGTATTTCTCAGAGTGTGCGCGGTGATTTGATAAAAAAGGGTGAAAAAGAATCGAAAAAGCCCTGGCCGCGTCTGACTGCCGGAGATTATATGAAGTTCCGCAGAAACGGCGACCGCAGATCATACGAAACACCTTACTGGGAAAAGCGTTTCCGTCTGGTTGATCTGACCCTTGCCGAATGTTGTGAATACAAGGGGCGTTTTCTGGATGAGATTATTGAAGGCATCTGGCAGATTCTTTCTGAAGTGGTGTGGTGTGTTCCGGCACACGAAGCACTGCCTGAAAATGAACTTTTTCCGGACCCCGGGCGTTTTCAAATTGATATTTTCAGTGCCGCGACCGGACGCTTGCTGTGCGATGTCCTGAGCCTGCTTGAACCGGAGCTTTCCGTAAAGTCCCCGTTTCTGGTGCAGCGGCTTAAAATGGAACTTATGCGCAGAGTTATTGAACCTGCGGAAAAACTCAATGAAGAGAGTACCTGGTGGTTCAGCGGCAGAAACAACTGGACGCCGTGGTGTGCTTCAAACCTGATCGGCTCTGCCGTTTATCTGCTGGATGACCAGCCGGAACGCTTGGCGGAATTTATCAATACTTATCTTGGAACAGCCCGCCGTTTCTACGACCGTTATCCGGATGACGGCGGCTGCAATGAGGGACCATCTTACTGGCGTCATGCTCCCGGAAAATACATTCAGCTTCTGCATCTGTTGGATCAGCGTCTTGTGATGAACGGCAAGATGTTTGACAATGGCAAATTAAAGCGCATGTGTGAATATCTGCCCGGTATGAATTTGAGCGGCAACTTCTTTTTAAGCACCAATGATGCCGGTCCGAGGATTCCCGCCAACGCGCAATTTCTTGGTTTTACTGCAAAACTTGTCAACAGTTCCACGATACTGGCACTGGCTCAGCGTCAGCAAAGAACTTCTCCTGCCGCATCCAAAGTAACGGAACTTGACGGTGCTCTGGTGACGCTCTTTACACAGATTCCTGAAAAGAAGTTATCCACGGCTCTTCCGGCTGTCAATCACTGGTACAATATGGGTATATGTATTCTGCGCGAAAAACCGGAGTCCCCTGAAAAAGGAACAGTGGTCTCTCTCAAAGGCGGACACAATGCCGAAAGCCACAATCATCTTGATTTGGGACATTTTACCTTGATGAGCCGCAATAAACCGTTGATTATCGATGTGGGTTCCGGTGTTTATACCGCGATAACGTTCAGTTCCAAACGCTATACGCTCTGGAATAACAACTCCACCGGACACAATGCGCCGCGTTTTGACGGCAACGGTCAGGAACCGGATGTACGGACAAGTCAGCGTGATGAACCCAAATTCACGGCGCAGGTTGTGTTGGAAAATGATTCAGTTGTCAGTACCGTTCTGGATAATGCTTATCCTGAAAGCGTTGGCATGACCTCTTTGAAACGCACAATCAGTCTTGACCGCAAGACCGGTAATGTTTCTGTCCGTGATACGGCTGCTGTCAAGGGGAAAAAGAAGGTTGAAATCACACTGTTTTCAGCCGTTGAACCTCTTTCCTTTGACGCAAAATCGGTCAAGTGGAAAAAGGATGTTCTCACTGTGAGCGGACTTACTGTCAAAAGCGTTGTTCCTGAAGACCGTCTTGATTCAGCCATGAAAAAGAACTGGAAAAAACTCTGGCGCATTGAACTTGCCGGTGAAATTGACCGCTCCGGCAGCTGGAATCTTGATTTTGATGTCAATCAATAAAAAAATTCGGGAGAAAAAAGATGAAAAGAGTATTGTTGTTTTTCTTATTCTTTTGCGCCGCAACGCTCATGGGCTTCAATGTTAAAGATTTCGGAGCCAAAGGGGACGGCAGAACAGATGATACTGCCGCTTTGCAGAAAGCAGCAGATGCCGCTGCCCGGAAACTTTCAACCCATGGCACAGCCACGCTGAATTTTCCCAGGGGACGGTATGTTATCAGTAAAAGGATACTGCTCAATAAGATACATTTGCGCGGCGATCATGCGGTCATTATTCAGAAAAATCCGGCAGAGGATATTTTCTATTATGATTTTGCCTGGAATACCTGCGTCAGCGGCTTTGAGTTGCGCGGCGGACGCAATCAGATCAGTTTCTGGAATGCCAATACTGAAAAAGGTATGCTGAAAATTCGGGACTGCCGCTTTTTTACAGCATCCGGCATAGCCGCCGGAACCCGTCCGGGGACAAACTCGACGCTTTTTACCGTTTCAAACTGTCTTTTTTACAAGTGTATGCAGGCTGTTGTCAGTTATTGCGATTGGACAAGTATCCGGGAACTGTGGGTGACAAGCAATGCCCAAATGCGCAAAAAAGCTGTCTTTGTCAACGGTCGCGGCGTTATGACCATCGACAATCTGCTGGGTGTTCCCCTGTGCAATGGAGATGAACAGCGCTGGATCGATAATTACGGCAGTCTGTTTGTTGTGCATTCCCGTTTCGGCGGCGAAGGCGGCGGCTTCACGCCGGTCTACAATTTTGCAAAATATACGCCCTTCAGGACTCCCAACAATATTTCCATATCCAAATGCTGGATATCTGCCGGTTCTTCCGGTAATGCCCGCTGCGCGGTGTACTGTCTGCAAATGCCTAATACCATCAGCATCACGCAGTGTGCAGGCGGCGCTGATGCCATTATCGTTGCGCCCGGAATCGACCTGAAAAATTATTTTTATGCCAAAAAAGAATCCTTGCTTTACACGGCTTCAAATGTGGGTATCGGCTGCAATAAAATGCCGGAAGATTTGAAAAATCCGGTTGTCCACCCGGTTCGTCCTGAGGGACAGTTGTTAGTATCTGAAACAGAGAAACTTGCCCAAGCACAGAAATTGCCGTCTCTTGCCTTTGAAAAACTGGATATTGATCTTCAGGCAGATCCCAAACTTGTATGGAGCGTGGATGAATATATGGATGGCGGCAGCATGTTGAACAGTGAATTTCTCTGTCTTCTGCGCCGCGGCGGCAAGACCGGACTCATGCGCCGGGTGAACAGTCGCGGGGAAGACTGGCCCCATGTGGTTTTGAAAGATGTCAAAGTTGATATCCGGAAATATCCCCTTCTTGTTGTGCATCCTGTGACCACATCTCCCGGACGTATCGCAGTCAAGCTGACTGTTCCGGAAAAGAAGAAAATTTTTCAGGTCATGCGCCGTCACGCGAATATGAAGCGGTTTGAATTTGATCTGATGGCAGATTTTCCTGAACTTGCTCAGTATGAAAAATTTGATATTAAAGTCTATTACATACCCACCTCTTACACCAAGCCCCGTAAAAACTCCCGGGCTGTCATCTCCCGGGCCGGTGCAGGCAGTACAGTATGGTTCCAGGCAATCGGATTCAATAAAAAAGGAGAATAAGTGTATGAAAAATCTTTCTCAAACAGTTGCCGTTTTTTCTGATCGGTCAAACTTCCGTTCCGGTATTCAATCTGCGTTCACGCTGATAGAACTGCTGGTCGTAATCGCAATCATCGCCATACTTGCGGCGATGCTGATGCCGGCATTGCAGAAGGCGCGGGAAACGGCGCGCAGTTCCAGTTGTCAGAATAATGAAAAGCAGATCGGAACCGCTATTCACCTTTATGTGGATTCTTATGACGGACGTCTGCCCAACGGAAACAAGTCTTACAGCGTCTGGCATTTCACCCGCAACAGCAAACTGCCGGATAACGGTTTTGTTTATCTTATGCTGGGAAGACAGAAAGCAGGAAATATTTCCAATGTGGTGGCATGTCCCAGTTATCCGGTATTTAAATCCGGCGGAAATTACGGGATCAACACCCGGCTTTTTCCGGTGTATATCTCGTCACGCGATAAGTTTTTCGGAGAGGGGAAACTTACCCGTATCAAATATCCCTCCCGTGCGCTGGCGGTGGCTGACCTTCAGGTTGAACCGACTCAGGATCCGGCAACTTACCCCACCAGCAATACTGCGGGCAAGTGTTACGCTATTGAAAACAGAGATAACAATACAGCTGTTGCCTGTACAGAATTGCAGGGGGCAAGTTTCCGCCACAACGGACAGATCAACATGCTGATGGTCGATGGGCATGTGACCACTATGTTGGGAAAAACTCCTGTTGATTTTCCGGACAGCGTGCAAAATTATGTTTTGTGGTACGGCAATGATAAAATATAAGTAAGAGTGCAGCATGAAAAATTTGATAATTACTTTTTGTTGTCTCTTTTTGAGCATTGCTCTTGCGGCGGCTGAAAAAAAAGAGCAGTCCGGAGCGAAAAACGCACCGTCTTACGGCAGGATCAGTGTTACAGATTTCGGTGCTGTTCCCAATGATCGGAAAGATGATACCGAAGCCTTCCGGAAAGCCTTTCAGGCGGCGGCAAAAAAAACTTTCGGACAGCGTGTACCCGGGACAAAAACGGTGATTTACGGCAGTCCCGAAGTTTTTATTCCCCACGGACGGTATCAAATCAGCAGTACTGTCAAGGTGCCCGGCGGTATTTCTCTCAAAGGGGAAGGGAGCGGTTCACTCATTCTGTTTACCGGAAGGTCCGGTCAGGATATGTTCCATTTTTACGCAAGCAGACAATATGTTGAAGACCTGATTTTTGTCGGCGGACATCATCAGCTGGTGTTTTCAAATGCCAATACTGATAAGACGATGCTGACCATGCGCCGCTGTCAGTTCCGCCTTGCCAAAGGCTTTGCCGTGCGGGTCGTTCCCAACGGCAAGGCTGATCATATGTCCAGCCTCACCCTGATTGACAATTGTCTCTTTGTCGGCAATTATCAGTGTGTGGAAAATAACGGAGACCTCATCCATCTGCGGGACTGCTGGATTGAATTGAAACAGCCTGAAATGATTGATGGTCCAGCCATCGTCAACCGCAGCGGCAGACTGATGATAACCAATTTGTGCGGTGTTCCCTGTGCCAATCCGCCCAAAGGTCCCAAATATCTGAAAAATGCCCGCTGGATTGACAATTACGGCTCAGTCCGTCTGCTGTATGCGCGCATCGGCGGTGAAAGCGGCGGTATTCCTGCCATTTATCACTACCGCGACTGCCGCAATCCCAGAAGTCCCCGCTGCGGCAGCGGAACCGGAGAGATCATTATTGAAAACTCTATTTTGAATGTGGGACAGTTGAAACGTGAAAATAAAGGTGTTCTGCGCCTGTTCGGTCTGCCTTCATTGATCCGTATGGAGGGGAATATCGGTTACGCTGACCGTCCCGCTATTGTTCTGGATGAGGCTTTTGCGAAAAAACTTGCCGCATCACCGCCGGGAAAAGACCGTCTCAGTGCCTGTTTCCGTTATGTCTGGAAAGGCAATGCCGGATTGACTCCGGTGATTCCTGCTGTCTTGAAACCGCTCTTTACCAAAGATTCAGAGGTATTGTTCAAATGAAACGATTTTTAATTTTATTTTTGGTGTTGACTGTATCGCTCCTTTGGACGATGGAAGTCAATGTTAAAACTTTCGGAGCCAAAGGCGACGGCAAAACCGATGATACTCAGGCGATTCAGAAAGCGGCGGATACGGCTGCAAAAAAACAGACCGGTCCTTACGACAACCGTTCATTGTATTTTCCGCCGGGAGTTTATAAAATCAAAGGACAGATCACCCTCAGAAATATCTCTCTTCGCGGAAAAGATGCGGTCATTACCCAGACTGACAAAAATGCCGTTACCTTCCGGTACACGGACTTCTGGAGTATCCGTGTTACGGGATTGACTTTCAACGGCGGTAAAGGACACGTTTCAGTCATCAATGACAATACCGATAAAAGTCTGTTTTTTGTGGATAACTGCCGTTTCTTTCATTCCTCCGGCAGTGCGCTTGAAACCCGTCACGGGGCGCAGAGTGTGCTTTTTACGGTGAAAAACTGTGAATTTATCCGCTGTATGGCGGCAGTTGACAGCGACAGTGACTGGACTGTTATCCGTGATGTCTGGATTATGAATGTTGAAAATATGCGTAACAGCGCACTTATTATCAACCGTCACGGCGTGATGACCGTTGACAATCTGCTGGGCGTTCCTCTTTGCAACGGCAATAATCAACGCTGGATTGATAACTACGGCTCTTTGACTGCCAACGGCTGTCGTTTCGGTGCCGAGGGAGGCGGATTTACGGCTGTTTACAATTTTAAAAAGTACAACAATCAAATGCCGCAATCGGTTATTTTGCGCGATTGTGAAATCAGCGCACACACAAGTTTACTGCGTAACTGCGGTGTTTACTGTTTTGAAGTACCTAATCTGATTGTGCTTGAAAACTGCCGTGTGACTTTGTGCGGAGGTGTGATTGTTGATCCTGCGCTTGATCTGAAAAAATATTTCTACGGACCCCGTACAGGTTTCCGTTACGCTCTTGTCAATAATGTGGGATTATCCGGTGATGATCTGCCGGAATTGCTGAAAAATCCGGTGTGCCACGCTCTGCCTTATCCCGAAGGCTCTCTGGATGATGCCGCATTAAAAAAGAAAATTTCCGCTTTGAAAACCGTTTCCGTCAAAGGTAGTTGTGATGTCAATGCTTTTTCTCAGGCGGGAACTGAGTTTGCTGCTGCCGGAAACATGGATGGTTCCGTTTTCAAAAATGCAGAAATCCTGACGGTTGTCCGCAAAGAAAATCCGGCAATTCTGATGCGCCGCTGGCCCGGCAGTTCCAAAGGTGCGCCGCACGCCGAACTGCGCCATGTTAAAGTTGATTTGGATAAAACACCGTATTTTTATATGGATTTTTATTCCGCAAGTCCCGCTCAGTTTGCAATCAAACTCATTGATGAAGAAACAGGACTTATGCACGCTTTCCGCGCCCAGCAGCGGCATTGCGGAAAATTTGAAGTGGATTTTTCCAAACAGCTCCCGGCACTTAAGGGAAAGAAAACGTTGACTTTCCGCATTTATTATATCGGCAGAACCTATATTCCCCGCAGAGGAAAAAAGGCGCACCATTATATTTATTCTGAAGCAGGCAGTACGCTGGAAATCCGTGAATTTGGATTCAACGCAAAATCCCGCATGAAAGGCAAAAAGAAATGAAAAAAAATATCGTTGCCGTTCTGCTTATTCTGGGCGCGTTTTTAACTGCCGGAGAATTCAATGTCAAAAAGTTCGGCGCAAAAGGCGATGGCAAAACCGATGATACAGCGGCAATTCAGGCAGCGGTATCATCGGCGGCAAAAAAGCTCCGCTGGTTCAGAAACCACGGAAAACATCCCCGTTCAAGCTATTTTGCAACGGGGATAACCGTCACTTTTCCCCACGGCGTTTATAAAGTCAGCAGGACCATCAAGGTCGGAAGCAATATTTCTCTTGCTGGAAAAGATTCTGCTCCCATGATCAAATGGGCGGGAACTGATGACGGCGTGATGTTCGACATCAATCCGCAGCGCAACCGGGTGGAAAAATTAAGTTTTACGGGGGGCGGAGTTCAGTTGAGATTCAGCAATAAAAATGTGGATAAAACCATGATAACCATTCGGGACTGTCAGTTTTTCTACGCTGAAAAAATCGCTGTTCTGCTGGAGCCTGAAAAAAGCGTGAACCATCTCTCTTCTCAGACACTTATTGACGGCTGTCTTTTTTCAAAGATCAAACGCTGTGTGCAGAATTACGGGGATTTGATGGAAATCCGCAACTGCTGGGTGGATTTTGCTCAACCGCAGTTGGCAGACGGTGCGGCATTCATCAACCGTTACGGGACCTTGCGCATTTCTTTCTGCTGTCTGACACCTTCGGCAAATCCGGATAAGGGACCGCTTTATTACCACAATGCCCGCTGGGTGGATAACTATGACCGCTTTGAGGCGGAATCTGTCCGTTTCGGCGCCGAGGGAGGCGGAATCCCGGCTGTTTACAATTATGCAGGTCCTGCCAAAGGACACCCCTGGTCGCAGGGCGGACGGGTTGCCATTTACAACAGTCTGCTGGGCTGCGGACAACTCCGCCGCGAAAACGGCGCCGTTATCCGTCTGTTTGCTCTTCCGGCTCAAATCGTCATTGAAAACTGCTATACAATGACGGCAGTTCCTTTTATTGTCTGTGATTCTTCTCTTGATGTTGCTGCTGAAATCAAAAAGAATCCCCGGGGAACTGCACGGATAAGTTATCATATTTTCAACAATAAAATTGCTAATCCTGCGGTGAATCTTGTTCCGACGGAACTCAAGCGTTTTTTCCGCAAAGAGTCGGATTGTCCTTTCGGCAAAGTCGTCTTTCGCAAAATTCCCGCACAGGTGACCGGAAAACGCAAGTAAGGTGCAGAAAAACTCTTCCTGAAAATTTTTGTTTGATTTTTCCGGATAACTTTTAAAATCAACGGACTTGAAAAAAACTGAAAAACGATGTATGTTTTAGTTTCAGTATGAATATTTCAGTTTCCGGAGATTTTATGAATTGGCAATCTGCGCGTTGGATATGGCTTGAAGGTGATGAAAATAAAGCGTGCCGTCATGCGGTTTTTCAGCGGGATTTCCGTCTGGATGAACTGCCGGTTGCGGCGGTGTTGTATCTTTCAGCGGATTCCTCTTACCGTTTGCGCGTCAACGGACAATGGAGTGCCGACGGTCCTGCACGATTTTTTTCAGACAGCTGCTTTTTTGATACGGTGGATTGTTCCCATCTTCTGCGCTGCGGCTTGAACCGTTTGGAGTCGGATGTAGAGTTTTCAGGCACAAATACCGCAGAGCGCGGCGGTTTTATTGCCCTGCTTGAAATGACGTTTGCCGACGGCTCCTCTGATGTGATTGCCACGGATCCCTCATGGCGTGCGGCGGCAATACCCCAATGTGTTGATTCTCAAGCAGAAGTTTTTGATAATTCCATACAGACGGCTCCTGCGTTTGCTCCGGCGCAAGTTGTAAGCGACGCAGACGGCAGCGTATGGCAGAAACTTGTTCCGCGTCCGACGCCGATGCTGACCCGGTGCGAGGCGTTGATCCGCCGGGTGAAAGAGGTGAAAATAATTGCTGAAGACGGAAGAATTCTTTCCGCACCTGCCGGGACGGTTGAAAATATTCAATACCTTGTTTATCCTGACGACCGTTGTGCTGTTATTCATCCTGTTGAGGGCTTTGACTTGCAGCTGTGTTGTGACGGGGAAAAGGAAAATACCGGATTCTGGAACTTTGTTCTTTATGCTCCGGCGGGAACTGTTGTTGAAATATCCGTTGACGGAAGTGATGAACACCCCCTGCGTTACATTTGCCGCGGGGGCTGGAACCGTTACACCGCGTCTGTGCGACGCCGGGGAAGGTATGTGAAAATTACTTTCCGCAACATGACAGGAGATATCCGTTTTCAGTCTTTGCGTCTGGTTGAATCCACTTATCCCTTGATTCCCTGCGGGGAATTCCGTTCATCCGACCGGATTTTTGATGAGATTTATGAAAAAGATTT
>JAZQYS010000346.1:0-7144 GCA_045633645.1 Victivallaceae bacterium
CAGGTTCCGGAGATATCGTTCTTATTGCCGGTAAAGGTCACGAAAATTATCAGGAGATCAACGGAATAAAATATCCTTTTTCAGATACAGAAGTCATTACAGCTTGTTTCAAGGGGGAAATATGAGTCAGCTGATGCTTAAAAATGTGCTTTTAAACGGCACTTTGACCGACATTGCCATTTCAGGAAAACGTTTTACCAAAATTGCACCCGATCAGGATACGGCGGGATATCAGGTCATTGACGGCAAGGGACGTTTCGCCGTTCTGCCGCCTTTTTACAACACACACAACCATGCAGCAATGACTCTTCTGCGCGGTTATGCCGATGATATGGAACTTTTCACCTGGCTCCACGATTACATCTGGCCCGCCGAAGCAAAATTAACCGGAGAAGACATCTATGACGGTACCCGTCTTGCCATTCTTGAAATGATCAAAAGCGGCACGGTTTTCTTTGCGGATATGTACTGGCACCAGAGCGATACCGTGCGTGCCGTTATTGAAATGGGTATCCGTGCATCTATCGGTATGCTTTTCATCTGCGACGGCAACGGGGAACTGCTGAAACGCAACCGCGAGGGCAACAATAAACTGCTGAAAGCTGCTGAAAGTTTTCCTGAAGAACTTTCTTTATCCTGTGCGCCTCACGCTGTCTACACCGTCAGTGAAAAGGTTTTGCGTGAAGTTGCCGAAATCGCCCGTGAACGCAATCTGATGATTCACATTCACGCCTCGGAAACCCGCCGCGAAGTTGAAGAGTGTCTTGCCAATCACAACATGACGCCCATCGCCTGGCTGGATCATCTGGGATTGCTGACAGAAAAAACCCTGCTTGCCCATTGTACACATCTTTCTGCTGAAGATATTGCTCTGATTGCCGCACGCAAAAGCGTGATTGCCCATATGCCGGTTTCAAATATGAAACTTTGCAGCGGTTCGTTCAATCTGACAGCGGCGGTCAACGGCGGCTGCCGTGTCACCATCGGTACGGACGGCTGTTCCAGCAACAACAATCTTTCAATGCTTGAAGAGATGAAGTTTGCCGCCCTGCTTGCCAAACAAACTGCCGATGATCCCGAAGCAGGCAAGGATGCACTTATTTTTGACCTTGCCACCCGCTGCGGTGCCGAGGCTTTCGGCATAGATGCCGGTGTCATTGCAGAAGGAAAACTTGCTGACGCCATTCTGGTTGATTTGAACAATCCGCAAATGGTCGGAAACTACAATCTGATTGCCAACATGGTTTACTCTGCTGACAGCAGTGTGATTGATACAGTCATCTGCGGCGGCAGAGTTCTCATGCAGAACCGCCACGTTCCGGGAGAAGAGGAAATCATTGAACGGGCGCGGAAAGTCTGCCGTAAAATCGCTCAGTAATTGCAGTTGCAGAAAACGTGTGCTATATTAATAGCAGTTTGTGATTTTTTTGAGGAATTTTAAATTTGCCTCTTTTTGTAAAGGAAAGATAATGACTGATTGCAAAAGCCGTAAATTGACCTTGGGGATATGCTTTGCTGTCACGCTGCTTTGTCTCGGGGGCATCTGGAGCCGTCCGCTTTATGCACCGGATGAGGTGAGTTTTGCCCTGACTGCCCGTGAAATGCTGCAGCAGGGGGGATTTTCAAATTCGTCTCCGGCACACTGGGCAGCAGCGGGTGCGCTGAAAGTTTTCGGTGAGGGTGCTTTTGCCGTCCGTTTTCCCTCGGCTCTGTTCACGCTTCTGACAGCGGAAGTGATTTATCTGTTCTGCCTTAAAGCGGAAAATAAAAAGTTTGCCGTTGTTTCGGCAATGCTTTATTTGTGTTCAGGGTTGGTCTTTGTCTCTTCAGGATGGGGCGTGCCTGCGCCGCTTTATGCGTTTTTCACCGTTTCAGCAGTACTGGCGGGATTCTTTTATTACAATAAAAAATGTTGGCTCTGTCTTCTTGCAGGCGGTCTGCTTGCAGGTACGGGATTCCTGTTCAACGGCTGGATTACTCCTCTGACAGCAGGCGCAATTTTTGTACTTTACGCTTTATCAAAAAAGGCTTACCGCGCCTGTTTTACCGGATTCTTTCCCGCCTGTGCAGCGGCGGCTCTGCCCATACTCTGCGGTATATTTTATTTTAAACTGCATTTTTCATGTATTCCTGTTTTATCAGGGATAAATCTGCTTTATGCCGTTGCGGGAACTTTTCCCGTTCTGCTCTTTCTGCCCGCAGTAATTACTGTTGTCAGAAAACAGGGCAAGGCATTCTTTTATCAAAATGAACTGCGGCATTTTGCCCTGTTGAGTTTTCTTGTTACAGCCATCTTATTTATTTTTGCCGGAAACAACAGCATCGCCCTTGCCCTGCCGGTGTTTCCCTTTTTCGTTCTGCTCCTTGCCGGAGGTCTGTTTGAAGCGGAAAAAGAGGGCTGTCTTTCTGCCGCAGAAAAATCCCTGCATATTTTCTGTGTGATTCTCGGTGCGGCAACCGTTCTTTTTGCCGTCTGGCATTTTCTGCCTGTAATCCCGGGAAAGTGGAAACTTTTTTCTCAAAATTACGCCATTCCTCCGCTGATGATTTCAGGACTGCTTCTTTTGTGGTACAATATGGCAACAAAAGAAAAGGCGTGTTTCCCTGAACGCAAATTTCTGTATTTTTGCGTGGGAACAGCCGTTCTTGCGGTTTCTCTCACCTATCTGATACCGTTCAAAATCCAGCGCAAGTTTGATCAGACGACATTCATCCGTCAGGCGGTTCGTCCCCGGGTTATGCCGGACGCGCGGATTTTTGCCGATTTTGATACATATCATGCCGCGGCATGGGTTCTGCACCGCAAGGTTGAACTTTGTTTCTCTGAACTCACCGGTTCCGGCAAAGTCACAACAGAACAACTGTCTTCCGCCGTTCCGACAGATAAGCTCAAAAAAATCATTACTTCCACCCGCAAAAAAGGCGGACAAGTTATCATATTTACCCGTTCAGGCAGAATTTTATCTGAACTTCCCGCCCGGCGGACAACAATCCGTTCCGGGGAAATGACAGCTGTTATTTACGGAGATTATCTCAAATGAAAAAAACTCTTCTGCTCCTCTTGTGTTTTGCCGCCGCTTATTTAATTCCCCTGGGCAGCCGTCCTCTGGTGACGCCTGATGAATTCCGTTATGCCCAGATTCCGTATGAAATGCTTGAAAGCGGTAATTTTGCCGCTCCGCAGATGTTTGCCCAACCCTATTTTGAAAAACCCGTCCTCGGTTACTGGATGACGGCAGTCAACTTTTATCTTTTCGGATACAACAACTTTGCAATCCGTCTGTCATCGGCTCTTTCTACGGGATTTACTGCTTTATTGGTCGGCTTGATGATTTTTATCAGTTTCAGAGACAAGCGTTCTGCTGTTCTCGGAGGTCTGGTTTATCTCGGGTGTGCCATGGTTTACGGGCTGGGTGTATTTGCCGTTCTGGATGCGCCAATGACCCTTTTCAGCACCGGAGCTTTGTTCTGTGCTTTTGCGTATTTGCAGGAAAACCGTTCAAACTTATCTAAAGTTCTTCTGCTGATTCTGTGCGGTATTTTCTGCGGACTCGGTTTCATGGTCAAGGGTGTTCCCGCCCTGGTTGCGCCCGGATTGGCAACAATGGGATATCTCATCTGGCAGAAAAAGTGGAAACAGTTTTTCATCATGCCTTATCTGCCGGTGATTTTCATGCTTCTGACCGTTCTGCCCTGGGCATTGGGTGTGCATCGTGCCGACGGCGATTTCTGGCGTTACTTCATTGAAGTTGAACATATTGAGCGTTTCACCGACGGCGGTGTCGGACAGCACAAAGAACCCTGGTATTTTCTTCTTCCTTTCTTTGTCGGCGGCACTTTTCCCGCCGGTCTGCTGCTTGTTGCCGGTATCGGCAATTTCAAAAATATCATCAAACAGATGTATCCTCAGGCACTTTACCGTTTTGCGTTCTGTTCTGCTGTTCTGCCGTTGATTCTCTTTTCCTGTTCCGGCGGCAAACTGCCGACTTATATTCTGCCCTGTTTCCCCGGAATCGCCATTTTGGTTTCAGGATTCGTTGTGACAGCCCTGCGCAATTATGAGAGAAGCGAAAAAAATCTGAATATCCTGTTCAACTGCTGCGGATGGTTCTTCGGCGTTGCCGGAATTTTGGCGGTTCCTGCCGGATATATACTGAAGTTTTATTTTGACGGCAATTACCGTCTTGAAGCCTTTGCGCCTGCTATTCTTGCTTCCGGAGCAAGCTGTGCCGCAGGCGGTATGCTCCTGTTATTGAGCGAAAAGAAAAACATCCGCAAGCGTCTGGCATTCTTTCTTCTGCAATTTCTGCTGCCGGTGCTGTTTGTTCCTTTCTTTATCCAGCCTCAAATCAAACCGAACAAAATGCCTGTCTTTGAACTTCAGGAAATGAAAGAACAGTTCCGTATGGCGGAACCCGGTGTGCATATTGTGACCGGTCCCTCTTTCATGCACGCCGCAGCCTGGGTTTTCAAGACAACCAATATTCAGACACTCAACTCCGTCGGAGAAATGGATTATGCCGATTTGAGAGCTGAAAAGGAAAAACGCCGCCGAGTGAAAGTTCTGCCCAAAGATTTGATCCGTCACCTGAGAAAAAAAGACCGCAAAGATGTCATTTACATCTACCGTACAGGACGGTGCTTCAAAGGTTGTCCCGGTACGCCGTATGAATATCAAGGCGTAACTCTCAGTGCCCGCTATTATCCCGGAAAGAAAAAAGCAGCACAGGGAGCCGGAAAATAAAATGAGTTCACTTTTTACAAAATTTCTTTCAAATCCCGGAAAAGTGGGAGCATTCTGCGCTTCAAGCCGTGCCCTTGCCGTTGAAATGACCCGCCATATCGGTATGGAAAACGCCGGAACTGTTGTTGAACTCGGTCCCGGTACCGGTGCAATCACCTGTGAAATCATTCCCCGTCTGGCGGAAAACTCAAAGTTTATCGCGGTTGAACTGGATGAAGAGATGGCTGAAAATATCCGTGCGCGTTTCCCCCGTGCCTCCGTCAGTTGCGGATGTGCCTCCAATCTGCCTGAAATCCTCAACGAAAACGGTTGTACGCATACGGATATTATTATTTCAGGACTGCCCTGGGCGATTTTTCCGGAAAAACTTCAGGAAGAGATTCTCGGTGCGGTCTTTGAAGCTCTGCCGCCCGGCGGAAAATTTGCCACTTTTGCCTATATCCAGGGCGTCATGCTCCCTGCCGGAATCAGGTTCCGGCGGCGGCTTGAAAATTTATTCAGCAAAGTTGAAAGCAGTCATATCATCTGGCGCAATTTGCCCCCTGCTTTCGTTTACCGCTGTCAGAAATAATCCCTTTTGTTTAACGGAGTTTTATTATGGGTAAAAAAGTTACAGTTTCCACGCTTGCCAAACGCTGTGCCGCCGGAGAAAAACTGGTTATGGTCACTGCGTATGATGCACCCGGAGCCGCCGCAGCCGCACGCGCCGGTATTGATTTTCTGCTTGTCGGAGATTCTCTTGCCATGACCGTTCTGGGGTATCAGAATACCCTGCCTGCGACCATGGATGAGATGATTCATCACTGCAAAGCCGTCCGCCGCGGTGCCCCCGATGCCTTTATCGTGTTTGATATGCCCTTTATGAGTTATCAGGTAAGTCTTGAAAAAGCGATTGAAAATGCCGGACGTGCCATGAAAGAATCCGGCGCGGATGCCGTGAAATTTGAGGGCGGTGCTGAATACGCTCCCCTGATTTCCCGTCTGGTTGAAGCGGGTATTCCGGTTCTCCCCCATATCGGACTTCTGCCCCAGCGCATTCAGGCCGTCGGCGGTTATAAAGTTACCGGCAGAGGCGATGATGCCCAGCGTCTTCTGGCAGATGCCAAAGCCTTTGAAGAAGCCGGAGCCTTTGGTATCGTTCTTGAATGTGTTTCCCGCGATGCCGCCAAAATGATTACTGACAGCATTGCCATCCCCACCATCGGTATCGGTTCCGGTCCTGAGTGCGATGGTCAGGTTCAGGTTTTTCACGACATTATCGGCATGTTTGACGGATTCACCCCCAAACACAGCCGCCGTTACGCCGAAGCAGGCAAAATCATTACCGATGCCCTTGCTTCTTATGCCCGCGATGTCCGCGAAGGAACTTTTCCCGCTGATGAAAACTGTTTCTAAATTGAAATAAGGATTGAGAAAAAATGAAATACATTGATGCACACGCCCACGCCTACCGCAAACCGATTCCGTTTGTAACGCAGTTCTGCTCTCCCAAAGAGATTCTTGAACGCTATGACCGTTACGGAATTGAAATGGGAGCTCTGCTGCCCGTAGTCAACTCTGATATTTATCTGCCTCAGGCAAATGAAGATATTCTTGAAATGGTTGAGAATCATCCCGACCGCTTTTTCCCCTTCTGCAACGTTGACCCCCGTGCGCTGATCAACCGCTCCGATGCGCCGCTGGATCTGGTCTTGCAGTATTACAAGGACTTGGGCTGCAAAGGTGTCGGCGAAATCATGCCCAACATGGAATTCATGGATGACCGCGTTCAGAACCTCTTCCGCTGTGCCGAAAAAGTCGGTCTGCCTGTCACCACCGACGGCACCGACCGTCCCAACGCCGACTTCGGTCTGTGCGATGCCCCCGGACTGCCCGGTTTGGAACACACCCTCCAACGTTTCCCGAATCTGAAATTCATCGCTCACGGTCCGGTTTTCTGGGCTGAAATCACCGAAAGACGCCGCCCCGCCCTCTGCAAACCGGTCTTCGGCAGCGACGGTCTTCAGCACGGCTCTCCCGGAAAAAGACATATGAAAATCACCACAGAAGGCGTCGCCATTGAACTCCTGCGCGAATTCCCCAACCTCTACGGTGAACTTTCAGACGCCTACTGGATCCTCAGAGGAAATGAAGAATTTGCCGTCAAATTCCTCGTTGAATTTCAGGACAGACTCTTTTTCGGTACAGACTGCTGCAACAGCACCACCGAAGCAAACTTCAATGTCAAACTGTGGTTCGATGAACTCCATAACTCCGGCGCCCTCCCCACCGACGCCTGGAAGAAAATCTGCCGCAACAACGCCATCGACTTCTTCGATCTCCCCCTCAAAAAAGCGTAAGCTTTTTGAGGGCGGTGGGAGTCGGGGGAGGGGAAAAACTTTTTTTCTCGTGAAAAAAAGT
>JAZQYS010000347.1:0-6979 GCA_045633645.1 Victivallaceae bacterium
ATCGGAATAGCAATATTCCGATACGGGGAGATGCGGCGGGGGATTCCTCAAAATAAATCTCTGCTGGCAGAAAAAGAAAAATTAAACAGCGGCATCCACGGATAAGCCACTGTCTTAACAATTTATTTCCGCACTTTGCTATTCCCCGTTGCTTATCCCCCTTTCCTGAGTTGATCACGTTTGGAAATCAATCCGATAAATGTGGCCACACTCACGGGGGATTGAACCCCTGAGTATCGCCTGTAATGAGTGCAAAACTCAAAGCAATCGAGGACCAACACCTCTTATTGCGGTTCTCCCCCATACGGACAAATTGACAAGGTTACGGGGGTGAGTGTGGTAAAAATGTGATAAAAACGCATAAAAATTCCAAATTTTTTCAAAAACGGACTTGCAAAACATCTTTAACGCAGTATATTATATAACATGCTGCGGGGTGGAGCAGTGGTAGCTCGTCAGGCTCATAACCTGAAGGCCGTTGGTTCGATTCCAGCCCCCGCTACCAATGACTATTATAACCGACTGAAAAGTCGGTTTTTTTGTGCTCAATTTGCCTGATTTACGACGATTTCTCCATCTTGCAGCAAACTGGTGGTGGGATCGTGTTTTCCCACAGAATTCCCACAAAATTCCCACAATGTGGAAAATTTCCCACCACCCTTTAAGCTATCCGATAGAGGTGTGTCGTGAATTGTTATTGTCAGGAACGAAAAGGGCGTTGGTATTTCCGGATGCGGGTTCCCAAAGAGCTGCATCCTCATCTGTCATCAGAAATTTCCTATCCGATCGGAGATCTGGACTTGAAAACAGCCCACTTCAGGTGTAAATTACTGGGGGATCGTCTCCGGAGTATATTTGAACAAGCCAGACATGGAGTTATCAGCATGGGCATTCTGAATCCTTTTGTGCGCGAAATCTGCGCAAATATCCTTTATCACGATGCGCAGTTTATGACCTCGCTGTCCACTCCTGCTTCAGAATACAGTGCTGCAATCATGCACTACCGGCGTTGCTTGAAATACAAAATTGCTGACGCTGTCCCTGAATTCATTCAACTTGCTGCCATTCAGGGCGTAACGCTCGATCCTGAAGATCCGGCAGCCTTGCCGCTGATAATGAATTATTGTCAGGGAATGATCGAAACGTGCCGCATTCTCAAAGAGCGGGCAAATGGCAATATGCACAACGGCTTCGATGCGCCTGATGCCCGCGGCAACTGGTCAGCGGAACTGTCGCAGGATGACATAACTGCAGAATCCGGAATACCACCGACTCTGAAAACTGAAGATATCCAAGGTAATGAGCAGTATGATCTTTCCAGTGTCACTGCGCTGCCGGAATCCATGGAAAGAGCAAGCCAAGAGCCGGAAACTACTTTGAGTAGAACTTTGCTGCTTGCTCAACAACTGGCGGCACTGGCTCAAGGAAAAAGTGCCGTCCGCAGAAAGCCCTCTCCTGTGCCGCAGCAATATGCCCCAGTTGTTCCTGATCCGCAGCCGGTGGCAGAGCCATCTTTGCCTTACGGTGTCAGAAAATCCAAGACATTGCGTGAAGGCATTGAAGAGTATATGCTTGAGAAGTACTCTGACGAAAAAGACCGAAAAGCCCGGAATATGACCGCTTCTTTTCTTGCACTCCTCACCGAATACTTCGGGCCGGAGCGCAAACTCTACGACATCGACCGCAGTATGATTGTCAAAATGAAAATAGATATTCTGCCCAGATATCCGAGCAATCGCAGAAAACGTTATCCCGGCAAATCTCTGCAGGAGCTGTTGAAAATGACGCCAGCTCCTGAACCCATCGGCCTCAAGACCAGAAAAGAGTATATGACCGGTTGGTCAACCTTTTTCAACTGGTGTGTGCCCTGCGGATATATGGCAGCCAACCCGGCAAGGGGACTGGTGGAAAAAGTGAAACTTGCCGATCTGACAGAACAGCGTCCGCCATTTGAACTCAAGGAGCTGAAGGCAATCTTCGCAGACATCGCAAAGATGCCTGAAGAGCCGCATTTCCGCAAAGAACTTTATCCAATGCGTTACTGGATTCCCTTGATCGGACTCTATCAGGGAATGCGTCTGAATGAAATCTGCCAGCTGTATCTGGATGATGTTTGCGTGATAGACGGTCTTCCCTGTCTGCGGATAAAAGCCAATGAGCAACGCAAGCAGAAAGTCAAAAACTCCTCCAGCATCCGGACTATTCCGATTCATTCCGCACTGCTGGGACTGAACTTTCTGGATTATGTGGTCTCCCGGCTGGCAAACAAACGGAGGAAGAACGATCAGCTTTTTGAAGAGCTGACCTGCTCTGACGGCAGTTACGCAAGAAAAATGCAGTATTTCAACAACCGTATCCATGATCTCCTGAAGATCCCTGATAACAAAACTTTTCACAGTTTTCGGCACAACTTTGATACGGAGCTTTCCAACAAGGAACCCAACGCATTTCTGATTCAGTGCCTCGACGGTCACGCCCGTCAGGGTGAACTGGGTAAACGCTATTCCAAGGGGGATCTGCTGGCGATGAAAGAGACTCTGGAAAAAGTTGAATACGGTCTGGATATATTCAAAATCATGGGGTGTAAGCCGCTGAAAGCGGCAGCTGTGCAAGAACAGATAAAACACCTGACAGAACTGACTGCGCCTTCAGATAGTTAACCCCTCTCATGGAGGCAGACTGACACGCCAGGAAACGGCATTTTAAGCCACGCTGACGGCGTGATAGTTCAGACGCCACCAATGACACCAAAAACAGCACAATCAAGCTCAGAGGGGCATTTGCGTGCATTTTTGTAACAGTTCTGGGCGTCAGTATTGTGCGCTTGGCAGGAGGAAGATGTTTTTTTGTTTATTTCCGTTGCCGGTGTCTCCTGAATTGATGCTGCTTTCAAAAAAAGCCTCGCGCGCGCGATATAGACTCAGAGTATTTAGCTTTTACTCTAATGGGGCCCCCATCATAATTACCACCAGCAAACCCACTTGGTTGCCAATGGCATCCAACCGTACCATCTCAACGACACAAGTGCATACTCCCATATATAATGAACACCTTAATACTACGTATTAAGGAGTTCTTATACACGTGTGTATACACGTGTGCGTGATATGGCACTGTGGGTACCCACTGGGAACCGAATGGTTCCGATGCTGGTAGTGATGACGGTGACCCCATCAGGCCGCAGCGAAGGTGACGCCTCACGGCGTCCACTCGCTGTGGCTTGAAAAAGCAATATTTTTAGCAATCAGCCGGACAACAGTAATTCCAACGACAGCTCCGATCAGAAAAAGTGTCTCCCATGGGAGACATTTTTGTAAAAAATCAAGTATCAGTGATGAAAAATTCGATCAGGTGTGTTATAGTAAATTACGGAACAATTAATCACATCAGGAAGGCAAAAAATGAGAAGTACCGATAAGCCCATGACCCCATACAACGATCCGGCAGAAGAACGCAAACAGGCTGATCTTCAGAGAGAAAAAGACTTCAAAGATCTTGAGCAGATGGAACAAACCATCAGATCCGGCATTGAGGCATTCGTTACTGTCGGTCGCTGTTTAGCAGAAATCCACGAACGCAAGCTTTACAAGCTCCGTGGCTTCAGCAACTTCAGTGAGTATTGCGAAATTCAATTCAAAATAAGCCGGGCTCACGGATATCGGCAGATCACTCATGTTGCTATGTGCCAGACAATCGGTGAAGATCCTTCTGAAGTTTCAGAGAGAGCGACGCGCCCTCTTGTAAAACTTCAAGATACGGCAACCATCAAAAAGATCTGGCAAGAGGCAAAGAGCGCCAATGGGGGCAAGATGCCGAGTAGCGGAGTTGTCAACCAGCACGTAAAGAATTATCATCATAATTTGAAGCTCAAAAAGGAAATGCTGACTCTTTCAGACCAGGAAGCCGTTGTCAGCTCAAACTCAGCGCAGTCTGGATCTTCAACCATCTTTCAAGAGATGTACGGCGGTTCTTACCCTTCTGTGGCTGCCCCTCCGGCGACGATCTACTGCAACACTTTGAAATGCGAACTGCCGGTCAATGATATTGCGAAAGCGTTGATTGCTGAAGCCGCCAAGCTGGCACAAACAGATGAAAATGCCACGCCTGAGGCAAAGCTTTTGAATCAGTCGGACAAACTATCCTCCGCAGCTTATGAACTGCGCTCTCAGTTGCTTCCAACACAGCGTGATGCCATCAAAGCAGAATACCTGCGTCTTGTCGGAGAACTTTTTGATGCATGGATGGATCTCCCGGCAGACGCTGATAACATCACTTCAGATCCCGATATAGGATCTGAGCCAGAGCGTGCATGATGGCGTTGTACTTGGCTGCATCGGCGAACAGCGACTGGAATGTTTCGTTTGACTCCATGAAGCTTGCCTGTGCCGCATCATCAAAGATTTTGGGGAATACGCTTTCAGTAAAGATCTTCGGCTCTGTGGTCTGAATGATCTTTTTGAGCTTTTTATCGGTCAGCAGACGGTCACGGAGTGAGGTCAGCAGGACTTTATCACCTTCGGTGAAAATGCCTTTGTATCTTTCATTGATCTTGGCGATAATATCTTCCAGCGGCTCTTTGGGTTCAGGAGCTCCGGCACCCTTACCGGTGACAGCTCCGTATTCACCGCCCTTGGTCGGGTCAAGTTCGATCTTACCTTTGAAAGTTTCCTTGAGCTTGTAGTATTCCAACTTCAGCTTACCTTCGAGGTCGATCATATCCACCGGCTCATTGGGGATCAGCTTCAGCAAATAGGCGCAGAAGGTGTATTCTTTGTGCATATCGCTGTCGTACATCCGGACGATCTGGGCGATATACCCATACCACTTCACCAGAGAACGCAGCAGACGGCGGAACTTGTACCGCCCGTCAGTATCCAGTTGGTTGTACCGTTGGGCGACAGGCTGCAGGGCTGCTGTCATACGACCGAGTGCCTTGTCATCCTGCTTGCCGGACTTGAAATATTCATCAGCAAAGGCCTTGATGTCGTTGTCGGAGTAAATGCAGTAGCCCCGCAGTTCGTGCTGCAGCTGATAGATGCCGTCGGTGTCGATCTCCTGAGCAAGCGATGTTTCCTTGAAGAAAGGCTGGAACGCCTCCTGCATTTCCTCTTTTGTGTTCACGAAGTCCAGAACAAAGGTATCGTGCTTGTCAGAGCAAGTGCGGTTAAGCCGGGAAAGGGTCTGGACGGCTTTGACATTTTTCAGTTTTTTATCCACGATCATGGTGTGGAGCAGCGGCTCATCGAATCCGGTCTGATACTTTTCTGCCACGATCAGGACGTTGAAGTTGTAACGGAACTCATCTTTGGTCTGGGCATCGGAGATGGATGTGCCGTTCTTGCGGACATTCAAGCTTGACTCGGTGTATTCCTCCCCGCCGTCTTTGACTGAGCCGGAGAACGCCACCAGTACATCCATGGGGTACTGCTTTTCAGCGATGTACCGCTTGATTTCATGGAAGTAGCGTACCGCAGCCAGACGTGAGGAGGTAACGACCATCATCTTGCCCTTGCCGCTGATGGCGTTGCGGGTGGTCCCCATGAAGGTTTCAACGATGATCTGGGACTTCTGGGCGATGTTGTAGGGGTGAAGCTCCTGAAACTTGCGGATCACCTTTGCTGTGCGGCTGGCGGGCACGTCAGGGTTGTCCGGAATGGTCTTGGCAATCTTGTAACAGGTGTCATAGGTCATGTAGTTCTGAAGCACGTCCAGAATAAACTCTTCTTCGATCGCCTGCCGCATACTGTAAATGTGGAAGGGGTGGAAACTGCCGTCGCTGTACCGCGTACCGAACATTTCCAGCGTTGCGGGCTTGGGGGTGGCGGTGAATGCGAAGAAGGAGAGGTTTTTGTGCTTGCCCTGCTTGATGAGATCGCTGACCAGTTTATCCTGCGGATCGACTTCATCCTCTGCCTTGCCCTCGATTTCAGCATATTCTTTGAGGGCGGCTTCGGTATCAGCAAGGGCTGCTTTCAACTTCATGGAAGCTGTGCCGGTCTGACTGGAATGGGCTTCATCAACGATCACGGCGAAGTTGCGCCCGGAGGCTCTTTCCACCTCTTCATAGATGACAGGGAACTTCTGCAGCGTGGTTACGATGATCCTGACACCGTTGTTGATGGCATCTTTCAGGTGCTTGGAGGTTTTGTCTTCGCCGATGGTTTCCACCGATCCCAGCGTGTGATCGAATCCGGAAATGGTATCCTGCAGCTGACGGTCAAGGACGGTGCGGTCAGTAACGACAATGACACTGCGGAACACGGGCTTATCTTCCACATCAAAGAGCGATGAGAGCCGGTAGGCGATCCAGGCAATGGAGTTACTCTTGCCGCTGCCTGCGCTGTGCTGAATCAGATAATTATGCCCGGCACCGTTTGCAGAAACATCCGCAACGAGCTTGCGCACTACATCCAGCTGATGAAAGCGGGGGAAGATCAGGGCTTTTTTGGCAACCAGCTTGAAAGAGCCATCCGACTGCATAACCTTTTCTTCGGAGTGCTGCAAGTTGATGAACTTCTGAATAATATCCAGCATACTTTCTTTCTGGAACACCTCCTGCCAGAGATAAGCGGTAGCGTAGCCGTCAGGGTTGACCGGGTTGCCCTTGCCTCCATCATTACCGGCACCGGCTGAACCTTGATTGAAGGGCAGGAAGCGGGTCTTTTTGCCATCAAGTTTGGTGGTCATCAGTACTTCGGTGAGGTCAGCGCAAAAGAAAGCGAGGATACGGCGGTTGAACTGAAAACACACCTCTTTATTGTTGCGGTCATACATCCACTGCTTTTTTGCGTTGTCAACGCTCTGACCTTTGTACTGATTTTTCAACTCAAAGGCAAATACGGGGATGCCGTTGACTGCCAGCACCATATCGACGCTGTTGTGGTTTTCGGTGGAGTAATACCACTGCCGATTGCAGGTGATGACATTCTGCTGATAAAGTTCAAGGGCAGTCTGATTCAGTTTGGATTGCGGCTTGAAG
>JAZQYS010000348.1:0-2116 GCA_045633645.1 Victivallaceae bacterium
TTCTCTGGGAGGCATGGAGCAATGAATCTCTGGATACCGCCCAGGCTGAAGTTTGTATTTCCGCCGCCGAATGCGGTGCCGCCGATACGCCGGTGTTCCGCAAGTTGCTGGTCAATGCAATCAAAGCGATTCTGCCCAACAATCTCGGACACAATCCGATTATGCGTTCTCTCGGCGTGCGCGACGAAAAAACCGCCCTGCCCGAAGTCGGTATGCGCGTGCGCCGGCTGCTTGCGCTGCGTTCCGGTTCAGTGATTTTTCTCCCCGCTGCCGGTCGCTGGGGTGCAGTTCTTTCAGTTGATCCCATCAACGGAACAGTTGCAGTCAGCGGTTTCCGCGGAACCGGTTCCTCTGCAAGTCTTTCTCTTGAACAGGTTATCCGTGATGTCGTTGTCTTGACTCAGGACCTTGAACTTGATCTTCTGGTTCGTGCAGAAGGCGTTCCTGTTCCCGCCGCCCGTTTCCGTGAAATCGTTCAGCGCCGCGCCCGTGTTGCGGTCACCGAAGCTCAGATGCGCGCTATGGCCGTTGCCGGCTGCGCCCGCAAAATGAATCCGACGGCGTTTGAAGCTTATTGGAGCGCAAAAACTGCAGCTGCTGCCGCTGGCGGAACCCGCAAATCCTGGCAGGGACGCAGTATTCAGGAAGTTAACGTGCTGCTTGACTCTGAAAGCAAAGCCGGAGACACCTCCATTTTTGATTCCGAAGCATGTGAAACGCTCAAAAGTTTCTTCACCAGACTGCGCGCCGATGCCGCCGTCAGAGATGGTAAAATGCTTGCCGAACTGGTCGGCAAACTGACTGACCGCTGCAATGCTGAAGATCTTCACGCTCTCCTTGAGCCTCTGATGACCAAGGCTCCGTTCTGGCCCAGCGATCCCGGTCGCGTTCCCCTGAGTTCTCTTTCTGTCTGGGGCGAAATTCCCGCAAAGAGCATTGAAAATCTTGCAAAAGTAACAGCTCAGGCATTCAGCGAAGAATACATCGCCAAATGCATGCTCTGCCTGCCCCTTAAAGCATTGAACGGTCTGGGTGCCATGGTCGGCGATGAATTGCTGTTTGATGTTGTCTGCGAACACAAAGGACTTTCTGCAGACTTCCTGCTCTGGATTTGGAAGAACCGCAAAAAACGCAACAGCGAAGAATTGATTACGCTGGTCACCGTTGAAAACGTCTGCCGTATCCTCGGCGGAAGCGATGTTCCCAAAGCCTGGACTCCCGCCCGCCGCGAACTGCGCAACCTGTTGATGGATAACGCTGAATTCCAGAAGCACATTCTGGCTGCCGCTGATGAAAACGCCATGATGTTCGCCTCTGTTTTGCAGGGTTCGCTCTTCCTCAGCACCAGTGAACGTCAGAGTTTGATGGTGAAACTTTCACGCAGTTCCAAAATGCTTCAGGAATATCTTGAAAGCGGTGCCGGACAGCGTATTCTCAAAGCCGGTGTCGGTGTCACCGATGAAGCCGATGCTCCCGAAGAAGTTCAGCCTGATTACACCAGTGTCCAGTCTCAGAAACGTCTGGCTCAGGAACTGGATGATATCATCAATATCCACGTTCCCGAAAACCGCGAAGCTCTCAAGACTGCGCGCGCCCATGGTGACTTCCGTGAAAACTCTGAGTTCGACGCCGCCAAAGAACGCCGTAATCAGCTCAGCCGCCGCCGTTCCGAACTGGAACGCATCCTTGCGATGATTCAGCCGGTTATCATGGCACACGTTACCGCCGGAAATACCGCCGTTATCGGAACTGTGATTGATTTGGAATATGCCGATGGAGCCAAAGAAACCTACTCCCTGCTGGGTGCCTGGGACGGCAATCCGGAACGCAAGTTCCTCTCTTACAAGACCCGTCTCGGTGAAGCTGTGCTGAACCGCAAAGTCGGCGACTCTTTCAAAATCGGCGACAGAGGCTGCAAACTGGTTGCCGTCAGACCTCTTCCTGCCGAATTGATTGCGGAGCTGGATGCTTGAGACGCAAAACTACATACGAAGATTTTCAAGTTCACCGCACGCCGGAAAGATTAACTCACTGGCGGCATGATATTGAATATTCAAAACGGGATCGGTTGTGCCGCGGCGCAGCCGATCTTGTTGTTTATAAACTGCCTGCACCG
>JAZQYS010000349.1:0-5441 GCA_045633645.1 Victivallaceae bacterium
GAGAATACAGGCTTTTTTGAACAATCTGTTATCTTAACACATCCTCCCCCGTCAGGGGCAACTTCACAAGGCGGCAAAGCCGCCGTCTTCACATCTTCACTGCAAAACGCAAGTTTTGCAACTTCACATCTATTGCTCCCGTTGAAAAGCAGCATGGGGAATGCGGAATGTGTTGAGCAATTTATATTCTTTTTTGTTTTTGTCTTATTTACGACAAAAATCCTGTCGTTTTCGTGTCCGATTATCCTTGTATTAAAACGGGGAAAGATTATATTATCTTGCAGTGTGGAGCAAATAATATGAAAAAAACGACACAAAAAGCTATTGCCGACAAACTGGGACTGCATGTCAGAACCGTTTCACGCGTCCTCAATCATGCGGATTCTGTCAAGCCGGAAACCCGCCAGAGGGTTATTGAAGAACTCAATAAATACGGCTATTTTTTTAAAACGCATACGAAACCGGAAACTGTTGTCGTAGATATTCAATCCGGCTATCTTGAAAAAAATGCCCTCCTGCTGATGGAAATGCTCTCTCTGCATGATCTGCACTTTTTAATGACCAATCACAGAAAGGATCTGCAACATTTTTACCGCACTGTCCAAAATGCAGATGTCGTTGTTTTCTGCTCAACTCCCGAAGCAAAAATCATTGAAGAAACAGCCCGGATCAATCCGGATATTTACCGGATCAATCTTTTTTCTCACGGTATCCCCGGCGCAGAAGTTTCCATTGAACCGGATAACGATGTTCTTGCCAAACGCAGCGCAAAATATCTGGTGCAGAACGGACACAAAAATATCTGGATCATATCTTCAAACGAAAGCGTTTCTGTTCTTGAACGGACGAAAAGCTTTACAGGCGAAATGGCAGTTTCTCACCCTGAGTGTTCCTGCCGCATAATCTTTGGTCCCCTCAGTTTTGAGCTGGGAAGAATCCTTGAACGTGAACTATCTGATAAAAGCAAAATTCCGACTGCCTTGTACTGTCCGGGACTTTATCTTGGCTGGCATACAGCTCAAGTTTTGCAAAAACTGCAGTACAAAGTTCCTGAAGAAATAAGTCTTCTTATCAACGATCTTCCTGAAGAATTTTCATACGAAATGCCTTTTAAACCCGACACAGTTTATTCCCGGATTGCTGACACCGTTGAACTGGCACAATTTCACATTCTCAACCGTCTTATGCTCAAAAGTGCCAACTCTATCGTTGCTTCTCCCGGAACTCATTTTCAAGCAAACGGCAGTGTAAGGAATTTGAACAAATGAAAAAACAGGACAAATACGGTGTTTTCTGGTACAATCAACAGCAGATTCTTCACTGGTCTCAAGATGATTTTGACCGCAAAGCCGCAGAATTTGCTTCTGCCGGAATCAATATTGTTATGACTTTCAGCAGCACCCATTTCCGTTGGAGTTTTTATCCGTGGTGGAAAGAAATCAATGCCGCTGTTGCAAAAATCGTCAACGCCTGTCACAAATATAACATCAGAGTTGTTGAACACCACAGCAGCCACCTGACACACAATCCGCGCAGTCAGAAAGAATGGCAGGCTTTTTACAATACCCTGCGGACCCGTCAATCCACAATTGATATGTTTCCGGGACTTCAAGAGTATATTGCCTGCGGAGATCCTGAAATTTCTCCCGGGGTGAATCTCTCTGACTGCCGCCAGATTGACGGAAGAACCGGCGACTTTGCCCGGACTGTCTACACCGGTTACGGACACTGTTTCAATAATCCCGATTACAGAAAAGTCTATTTCAACTACCTTGAAGACCTTTACGCCACAGGCATTGACGGTATTATGACTGATGATGTGCAGTATTTCGGTTATCACAATGCCTGTGCCTGCAAATACTGCCGTGAAAAATTCAAAGCTGAAACCGGATTTGATCTGCCCCTCCCCGCTGATTGGGGAAAATTCCACGGCAATTTTGAAAATCCGGCATTCATTGCATGGCTGCGTTTCCGTATCCGTTCAACGGAACAGTTCCAGCGGGATGTCAATGCCCACTTCAAAAGTCTGGGATTAAATCTTCTGCGTCCCAATTACGCAACAACGACTTTTAACTGCAATACAGTTGCCTACCCCTTTGAAGCCGCCGGAGATTTGTGGACTTGTGTCTTTCAGGAAAATATGTTTTCAAGTGTCATCCGGACCGCCTGGCCCACCTGGTACAATATTGCCGAACACCGTTTTGCCATGGGCAAGCGTTACAATGTGCCGTCAATGAGTATGTTTTATCCGGCGCGTTTTGATGATTATTATTTCTGCTGGTCTCTGGCAAAAGCGTGCAATCACCTGCTGATGGCAAGTCCCGAAGGCGGTGATATCAATGACGTGGAAGAAAAATTTGCTTCTTTTGATACTGAACATCCAGTTCTTGAAAATGCCTCAGACCTGCCTGATATCGGATTTTTTGAGCCGCGTTCCTCGCTTGACTGCTCTCCTGAGCCATTAAAAAATTCCATCTGGCCGATGAATGTCTGGCTTCAGGGCGCACTTTTCCGCAATCTGCGGAACGCCATTCTTTTTGAAGATGATTCTCTTGAAGTCTATCTCAAATATCCTCTCGTCGTTCTCTGCGGTGCAAACATGCTCAGCGACGGACACCTGGAACTTCTGAAAAAATATTGTCAGCAGGGCGGCAGACTCCTTGTCTGCGGCACATTCGGCATATACCGTCCGGACGGTTCAAGGCGGGAACATCCTGAAAAAGTTTTCGGTATTGAAGCCAAATTAAGTGATTTTCTTCCGACAACTCAGGGTAAATTTACATGGAAAAACAAGACTGTTGAGTTATCCCCGCAGGAAGAATCCCGTATTTTTGAAAAGATTTGCGGAGAAACGGAAATTATCGCCCAAACAGACAACGGTCAAACCGTCGGTATTTCTGCAATGAACGGTAATTTCGTCTGGCTTACCGGCGGTATCGGCGGCAGAAAACCCGAAGATCACTTTTACGACTTGCGTATCTCGCGCTGGCTTGAAGTCCCGGGCAGAGCCAATGCCCAGAAAAACGCAGAAGAATCTCTCCGTAACATTTCCGGAGCCATTCTGGAACTGTTGACCGAAAGAAAACCGCATATATACTGTTCAAACCGTGATTATCTGGCAACGGTTTATCTTTCTTCAGACCGTCAATACGGAGAAATACACCTGGTCAATACTTCAGGTGTCCTGCCTGAAAGCGGAGAATCCGTCAGTCACGATGATCTCTTTACCAATTTTCTGCCGGATGCGGCAAAAAACAAACAGGATATTTCCGTCACACTCTGTATTCAAAATAAAATAACAGAAGCCAAGGCATATTCTCCGGAATTTGAGACTGTCCGTGATTTGAAATTTGAGCAGAACGGCGATACCGTTACAATTGTTATTCCGGAAAATACCTTTGCAGGATATTTGAAAATAAAAACAAAAATCAAACATTTTGATTGAATAATAAACGCCCGTAAAAACAAAGAAAGGCAAAAATTATGAAACAAAAACATTTCACCTTGATTGAACTCCTCGTTGTTATTGCGATCATCGCAATACTGGCAGCGATGCTTATGCCCGCATTGCAGCAGGCAAGAGAAAGTGCAAAAGGAACCAGCTGTCTCAATAATTTGAAACAATGGGGCGTTGCTTATGCCGGTTACACCGACGGCAACGACGGTTACAGCTGCTTTTATACGGCGGATTTTCCGTACCGCAGAGGATTTCTGGTTTATCTGGCTCCTTACGGCGGCGTTTATGCTCCGGCAGATTTGACCGCCGGAAGAGTTGTAAAGAACTTCTTGTGTCCCTCTCAGGATCTGGCTCAGGCGGCAGTTGATCTTACCGGAGGGTATTATTTCGGTTACTCCGGCAACAGCAGTCACATCGGAACAGGTGTCGCCATCATGGGATGTCATTATGCCAAAAACGGTATTGTTACACGACCGGTCAAACCTGCCAGTAAACTCAAAAGACCCGGTGTTGTCGGACTTATTTCTGACAACGGCCGCAACGTTGCCAATGGTACAACCATTTCTTTCGGTGTTGCCGGAATCGGATGGGCGGGCATTTCTGATTATGCAACTCTTGAAAGAACGGTTGCTCTGCGCCACGGCGGATTTTCTAATATGTTGTATCTGACCGGACACGCTAAAAAAATCAAATGGGATCTTCCGCTGACGAAAGAAAGTGAAATATACGGAGCCAACCAGCTGAAATGAGAAATTATTTTGAATTGCTGATTGTTGCCGTTTCAGGAATAATGTTGTTTGTCCTGACAGGCATGGTCACCAAAGAAAGTGCAAGGCGCGCTCAATGTCAGGCAAACTTGAGAGAACTCTATCGCGCTGAACAGCAGTATGAGGCAAATTACGGCAGTCTGCCGCCATTGTATATCGCCCGGCGTCCGCAATGGCTGTTCTGGCATCATTTTGTATCGCCTCTGGTCAGGGATGTGCGTTCATTTGCCTGTCCATCTGATCCGAGAATGAGTTATCTGTTTGAAAAAGGTTCTCCTCTTTTCGGCGGAATCGTTGCATTGACAAGCTGTTACGGCATGAATCGATTTATGCTTCCTGTCGGAGCAAAAAAAGCAGGTGCTCCGGAATTCAAACTCAAGTATCTGAAAAATCCCTCTCACACGGTTTTTCTGATGGATTCTGTCCGTCCTTTTGTGACACCTGATCTGCTCTGGAAGGACAAACGCAATTTCCGCCATGACGGAAAAGCTAACTATATTTTCGCAGACGGTTCTGTCAAACATCTGCATCAAAACTTTTTCGGAAAATTTGAAGGCAATAAATTCATAACAGATTTTACACGTTGGCACTGGAGGTAACAAATTAAAATGAAAAATCTGATTTTACTGCTTATTCTTGCGGTTGTTCCGCTTTACGGCTCTTTCCGCTTCACCGGAAACTCCGGCTTTGAAGTCGATGGTGTAAAGGGTGAATTTTACTGTTTTGACGGCAAGGCAAAAAAAGAACTCAAACTTGTCGGAACACCTCAAAAAAACAAACTTATTCTCACCGGCAGAGACTGCCGTTTTGAACTTGATGTGAAAAAGCGCGCAAGACTTTATCACTTTTCCGGCAAAGCTGTCAATAACGGCAAAAAAGACTGTTTCTGGGAAATCGGTCTGCGCCTCTACCCCGAACTGCGCAAAGATGATCAATTCTGGGCAGGCGTTGACGTACTGCAAATCAAAAACAAATCAATCATCCGCGCCGGAAAAGGAGCAGGCAGTTTCAAGCGTGACGGACGCCCCTGGCTGGCATTCCCCGTTGCCGCCGTCTTCGGCGGAAACCGCGCCATTATCGCTGCCGGCAGAAACGGTGCGCCCGTCAGTTACAACGCTGCGGCACTTTATCCTCAATTCAAACCTGTCCGCATGACCTATTCCATCCGTCTGGTTCCCGGACCGGGACGCACACTCAAATTCGACCTTGCCGCAGGC
>JAZQYS010000350.1:0-7501 GCA_045633645.1 Victivallaceae bacterium
AAGAACTTCCGTCAGGAAGGACGATTCCCGTTTCATTTTTGGGATAACGGTAATCCTCTTCAAACAGAGAAAACACCTCTCCGAAAACTCTTGATAAATCCGCGCGATTGATTTCGTCAATCAGAAAAATATAAGGCTTGCAGTTTTCCCCGTCTGTTTGGCGTGCTTTTTTAGCTTTATCGGCAAAGGATTTAAAGAGACCGTCTTTCCACTCGAAAGTCACATTGCCATCAAAAAGTTCGGGTTTCAAGCCGATAATAAAATCCGCATAATCGTATCCCGGATGAAACTGTACCTGGCAGAAATTTTCTGAAAAAGAACCGCTTGTTTCAGCAATCCACTTTTTGGCAAGTTGTTTTGCCGTAAAGGTTTTTCCGGTTCCCGGCGCACCGGTCAAAATGACCTGATAAGAATTTTTAAGCAGTTTATCAATTTTATCAATCAGGGAAAAGGTCGCTTTCTGCGGAGCAGAAACAGGACCGGGATTCTCTCTATCGTAAGTATAATTTGAACAGGGCGTCCATTGCAATTTGTTATCAGCGGTCAAAAAACCGCATTTGCGCAATTCTTCACAGATTGCATCATAAACGGGCTGAGTCACCTTTTCAATGACAAAATCCTTTTTGCTCATACCATCAGGAACGTTCAACGAAAAATAACTGCCCTGCCCGACAGTAAACCACCCTTTAACAGAGATATTTGAATACATAGTTGCCCACGGCGTACCGGGATCTTTGTCCTCACCGGCTCTGATAACTTCTGCCATATAACTTAAATCGCTGTTGGAATGCAAAGGCTTATCTGCAAAAGACAATATAACAGCGGCAATATTCACCCGTGATTTCAACTTGGCCATTTTTCCACACTCCTGTTTTATTTCAAATTTTCCTTGATATACCCCGAACTTCTCCGTACATCCCCATCAACAAATATCCCGCAACAAATACCCTGCATACCATCAACAAATACCCCGCTTTTTTTAAAAAGTGGATCCGCCTTCGCACAAGGCTGCGGCGGACAAGGGGGAAAAATATACCGAAGCCGACGTTTCAGCTTTTTCCCGTGAAAAAAAGTTTTTCGCCCCCCCCGACTCCCATCAGCTTTTAATGAAACGGGCGGATACCCTCGCCGGGGGCGGCACGGTGAGCGATTGTAAATTCCATGCCGGGGGTAAAGGCTTCAGTATTTCCTCCGATGGGAACGGCGGCGCAGACCCAGGGGCGGACGGAGATGACACGCAGACGCAACCGTCCGTCACGCTTGGACTGAAACATCAGTCCGGGAAAGATGCCGTGAACGGAACCTGAAGAAAGAATCACAGTATCCAGTTCGCGGTTGACCGCCACCACGCGGACATTTTCCAAAACCTGCCGGCTGTCACGTTCTTCAAAAACGCCGGCGATGGTGGAAAGCTGCAGGGCGTAACGCTCCATCTGTTCCAGCTGCAGGAGCAGACGTGCCTGACGGGCGGGACCTACGGGCAACTCTTTGAGCAGATCGCGAAAAATACTATCCACACCTGAAATATGCACAAGCAGACGGTTGCTGCGTTTGACGATTTCTTTTAAAATATTTGTCAGCTGCCGTTCCCGTTCTGAAACAGTCATAACCTTTCCTGCCTCGGAAGTTGCCGCCAGAAAGTGACGGAATTTGAGCAAATCATTATCCCTTGCAGTCAACTGCTTGTGGAGACGGTCAAGTTCGGCGTGCAGACGGCGGTTTTCCATTTTAAGTTTTGACAGTTCCGCACGGTCATCTGCGCAAAGAGAAAAGAAACAAACCGCAAGAAGAACAGAACAAATAAACTGTTTCAAGAAGTCCGTCATGAGATAAACCTCAATGTTTCGGGGCTTTTTTCATCATTTGGGCAATCCGTTTACGCATGGCTGAAAGTGCCTGCTGCGGATTGCTGATACCTGAAACGGACTGTTCAAGCGGACACAAACCATCACGTTTCCGGTTGAGGATACGGTGAACCATCAAGGTATGGGAAGCGGCAATATTGAACTCCTGCAGATAACGCTGAGCATCTTCGCTCATAAGTTCACCATGGACAAACTCCGCGCCGCCGCAGATGGCGATTGCCGCCGCCGCTCTGCCGATAACTTTATCAACGATGATTCCGCCCCGCATGGCATCGGGATTGCGGTCATACAGACGCAGCAGAGGACTGACACCGCGGCCGCGTTCAATATGCGTGATTTTTCCGCCTTTTAAAAGCACACACTCGGCTTTTCCGGTACGGATAAGCATTTTTGCACGGTCAAGTTCTTTTTTCTGCTGATAAAGACGGACTCTCAAACGGGCGTTTTCAACGATATTTCCGGTAAAGAGCCAGATATCTGCGCCGTGAAGAACTCCTTTGCCGAAACCGGAATAAAGTTTCAGAGCCATTTCAGGTACTTCATCAACAATCAAACCGCCGTTTTCATCCAATCGGACAGTACAACCGGCAGCCTTGCCGTCACGCGTCATAAAGGCAACAGGACTCAATTTTCTGTGGTCAAAAAACACCATACCTTTGTGCTGTTTTTTATCAGATTTAAAACTGTCCGTCCGCCAGTTGACAGGGTTGATACCATAAGTTCCCGGTCCCGTGAAAAACGGATTTTTTGCACCCGCAAGCTGGGTATTCCACACAATGACCACGCCGGTTGAACCCTCATCACGGGCGGGAATAATACCTTTGCTGCCAAGATCGGACTCAATTTGTTTTGCGGTAATTTTGGGCAGTCCCGGCAGATAAGCGGCAACGAATCCGCGGGCGGGAGAAATTTCTGGTGCCAGTTTGAGCAATTCATACAAATCAACTGCCCCCTGACTGTGTCCCATGAGAATATAAGGACGTCTGCCGCCGGGATTGAAGTGCTTGATGTAATAGCGGAACGCCGCAACGGTATCTTCGATTCCCGGCTGCAGTTGGGGATTTGTCCTGAGATCTCCCGCCAGACAACGTCCGATTTCAAGTTGACGGACTGCCGGAACGAAAATGCGGGCGGAATTTCCGAATATGCCTGCTTGTGCCGCAGAAAAACCCTTCAAGCGGGCGCGGACTTTTGCGTTTGAAAAGTCAGGATGAGGCTTTGCGGCATCTCTCAAAAGCGTCGGATGTACATAAAAAACATCAAACTCTGTATTCTGCTTGTTTTTTTCAGCAATCAGCCAGGCCTTTTTTGAAGCGTAATTCAATGCAGAAACGTTCCAGAAGAACGTCAGAGCCGCCAGCATAAAAAGGGATTTCAGCATATTCAGGACTCCTTAAAATTTTTCAGCGTTTTGAAATCCGGACCGTCATGATTGCTCCGACAATCTGAAACACGATATTGGGCAGCCATAAGAGATACTGCGGATAAAGTTTCGGGAACGACTCCAGACTTTCACACAGAATGATTGAGAGGAAAAATGCACCGGCAAGAATCACACTCAAAAACAATCCGACAGAAGTTTCTCTGCGGCTGGTACGGATGGCAAGCGGCAGTCCCAGCAGCAGAAAGGCGATGGGCGAAAGCGCAAAAGCAATACGCTGATTAAGTTCAACTTCAAGCGGCGTGGAATCCCGGTTCCACTGCTTTGTCAGACGGATCATACCCATCAGTTCCGTGAGCCTCATGTGTTTCGGACGGATATACAACCGGCGGTTGATCGTCTGTTTTCCATAGTAGAAACGGAATTCAAGTTCACTGCAGTAAAAACGGTCAATGGTATTGGTTTTATCCGCTTTTTTATCGGTAACAAGGCAGTCGTACAGTTTGATGGTCAGGACTTTTTCTTTGTTGTCCGCAAAGATTTTTCCTCTGACGGCAGAAATATCCTGAGCGACAGTATTGGCATCGGCAAGCGTATAAAGCTGAACACCGAGGATACCGTTTTCGCCCTCTTTATCTTCAATGTAGATAATGGTGTTTTCGTAAGCAATAGGCTTGCCCGGTTCAAAGATAGCCAAAGGCTGATTGATGGCGGCATCTCCCAGAAGATCGCGCGATTTTCCCAGCAAAGGCGGTCCGATTTCCACCTGAAGATACAGACACAGCGCCGTCAAAAGAACGGTGATAATCATAATCGGAGACATAATCTGCAAGATGGAAATACCGCAGGCACGCATCGCTGTAATCTCATTGTCGGCGGACATTCTGCCGAAAACCAGCATGACCGCCACCATCACCGCCCAGGGAACGGTAAAGGTGAGAATAATCGGCAGGATATACAAAGTGAATTTACAGAATACACTCAAAGGAATACCCTGCGAAACAAATTCAAGAACCTTGACCAGATTGGCTCCGGTCATACCGAAAGTCAATACACCGATCGCCATGGCAAAGGCGAGCAGAAAGCCGCGTGTCACATACAAATTAAGCGTTTTCATAAGTTTTTTTCACCTGAAATGAAAGCAAAATATTTTATCGTTTTTTACCGGAAAAATATGCCGGTACAGTAAAATACATTCTTTAATGCATTTTCGCAAGCAGATGAACGTTTTTTTACTGCGAAAAAATCATATTATCCTTGACTATTTGTCAAATATGACGTATTTTAAGAACAAAAGCCGTAAATTCTGGTAATTATAGATATATATAAAAGGAGTCAAGTCATGAAAAAAATTCTTCCGTGGATCCCCGCTCTTCTTGCCGTCACTGCCGGCGCATTTTTCATCTGGTATATGAGTTACTCGTTTGAACACTCTCCATTGATCCGTGAACTTTTTTCAGGCAGCAGCAGCGGCGTACTGGGCGAAGTTGCTGAAAACTCTCAGGAAACACTTGCCATGCGCGCCCGCTTTACCGGAAAACTCTCAATGTGGATTTTTTCAGCCATCACCGTTCTGCAGTTCGTCGCATTCGGAGCCGGTGTGGGTGTAGTTTCCAAAATCCGTACAAGTGCCGAAAGTCCGCAGCTCAAACTCAAAAGACTGGATAACTCGGATGTGATTTTTGACGTGCCGCTGTATGTGGGACTTTTCGGAACTGTTTCAGCGTTTCTCGTGATGACCTTCTCTCCGCAGAGCAGCCGTCTGATTGCTTACAGTTCCACGCTGATCGGCATTATTTTCAGTCTGCTTCTGAGACTTACCATGCACTTTCCGCTCAAAAACAAACTGCTGGGAATCGCTGAAAAAGAAGGAGAGAATAAGTGAACAGAGCCATCCTGATTGTCATCTGCGACTTTCTGGTTTCAGCGATGCTCTCAATGATGACCGGAATGGTCCCCTCTCACACCGGCGGTACCGGCGTGGGATTGGATGAAAACACCACACAAGTCCTGCTGGCTCAGCTTGATGCCAGTAAAAAAGAACTGGAACGCGTCCGCCGTGAACTGCGTGAAGCGGCAGACAAAGTCGGTTCTCAGAAATACGATGCCCGGCTGCGCGAAATCGCAAAACAGCTGGCGCAGAACCGTTTGAAACGTGAACAGCTTGAGGAGCTGCTCAGAAGAAAGCCCACCAACACCGGTAAACTTTCTCCTGAAACGCTCAAAAAGAATCTTGATGATGAGAAACTCAAACGTTATCAGACAGAGATCGAACTCCGCGAAAGACTTGAAAGTCTGCGCCGCGCTCAGGCGGATATCAAAGATTACCGTGCCGAAAGTGCCAGTCTGCGCAAGGAATTAACTGAATCCGGCAAAGCACTGCGCGATATGACCAAGTCTTACGGCGAAGCTCAAAGGCAGATTGCCCGTGCAGAAGCAGACGCGGCAAATGAAAGAAAAATCGCAGCCGGAAAAGACGCGGAGATTGCCCGCAAAGACGCTGAAATTTCACGCAAAGATGCGGATTTGTCGCGTAAGGACGCAGATCTTGCGGCTGTCCGTGACGCACTGAAAGAGATGTCAACCAGAGTCGGACAATCCGAAACCCAGACGCGCAAACTTCAAAACAGTCTGGCTTACACCTCCGGCAAACTCAGTACCACTGAACGCGATCTTGCCGGATACCGTGACCGTATCAACCGTATGCACCGGGAGTTGTCAAGTGTTACACTTCAGCGCAATGAAGCTCTCCGCAACCGGGATGAGATGGAAAAACTTGTCCGCAAAACCGTTGCTGATTTGACCCGCACCCAGACCGATCTAGAGCAAACCAGAATTGCGGCAGAAAAGGATCACAAAAAAGCCATTACCGCCGAAGCAAAGTTGACTGCGGCAAAAACCATGCTTGAAGATACCCGCCGTCAGCTGCAGTCAAATGTGCTTGAAAGTTACAGTGAAGCAGCAGTCCGTCTGCGTATTCTTCTGCTTGAAGAACGCTTCATCATGAACCAGCGCGGCGGCGGACTCTATTATCTGCCTCTGGTGAAGTTCAACAACCGCACATTCCTGACCGGACATTTCCGCACCTTTGCCGGAAACGCAGAAGTCCCGCTGATGTTCCGCGATATTATCACCCTTGCCTACAAGGGCGTCAAACCCGGTTCAAACAACAAAGAAATCAATATCCAGGGACCGCTTTTGAGTCTGCCGAAAGAACCTCATGTGGCGGCAATTGAAGTAAAACTCCCCGGTATCAAACCGCTTGAAGTTTTGACCAGAAGTCAGCTTGCCAAACGCGGCACCGCCCGTCTCTATCTCTTTAAAAACCGTTCATTCGGCAGAGAAAGTGCGGAACTCGGCGGCAGATGTTCTTATGATCTCTTCAATAAATCCGGAAATCTCATCATCCGCAATGCCCTGCGCGGTACCGGCAGTGAACTGCGGGCGGAACCCGGAGATATCGTTCTGTCAGGTGAAGGCAAATTTGTCGGTATCGTCACCGATCTGCGCACCGAAGACCTGGGCAGAAGACAGACTGCAAGAGTTTATGTGTTCCCCGATGAAAAAGTCTGGGAAAATCCTGAAAAGATCAGAATTTACAAAGAATCCGGCAAATACGTTGAGTTTGCAGAACGCGCCCGGAAAATCAACAGCAAAATCACTGATTTGGACCATAAAACCCGGCGGAGACGGTAAAGAAAAATATGGCATCTTTGAATTCAATACCGTCTGAACCGGCAGCGTTCTCTCCCGGCATCGGAGACAATGAGGCGACGATCATATCCGGATCGTCGCCGGAAGATATCAAGTTCACCAATGCCGAACTGCGGCACCGTCTGGGGATTCCCGAAGATGAAAATATGGCGAACTACAAAAATCTCCATGCCATCGGACTCGGCGGTGTCGGGGCGGTCTATGCCGGAAATGAACCGGGAACTGACAGAGAAGTTGCCATAAAAATCCTGCGTCCGCAATACCGTTACAGTACGGAACGGATTGAGTCTTTTGTCCGTGAAGTCCGGGCAACCGCACAGATTGACCACCCCAACGTGATTCCCGTTTACCGTTTCGGCGTATTTGAAAATGAGGGTGTGTATTTCTCAATGAAACGTGTCCGCGGCGAAACTTTGCGGAATGTGCTGAGAAAACTGGCGGAAAACCGCAAAGGATACAGCCGCAAATATACGCTCCGCCGTCTGATAAATATTTTTGTCGGTGCCTGCAACGGCGTGGCATTCGCCAATAAAAACGGTAT
>JAZQYS010000351.1:0-7610 GCA_045633645.1 Victivallaceae bacterium
CACTTCCATCGTTTTGCGGAGCTTTTTAAGATTGCCGTTCAGCAAACTGGTGGCAAATTCAGCCACAAAGCGTACGCCCTCGGTCTGAGTTTTCCCTGCATAACTGTTCAATATATAGGCACTGAAAGCTGTGGTAACTTCTGTATTGGGAAAGTCCAGATAGTACCAGGGCTGCCCGAAACGCTCTTCAGTGCCTTTGATGGTGACATATCCGGTTTGCAGCAGCAATGTCAAGGGGTCGATGTTGTCAATTTCAAAAGCATTGAATGCAACCTGCGGAACAGGTTCTTTCAACGCTGTTTCAAAATCAAACTCTTTCTGTTTGGTCAGCTCCATCAAAAAGGACGGCGTACCGGTGGCGAACCAATAGTTGTTGAATTTACCGCCGCTCTCAAAAAATTGTGCAAGGGACACAGGGTTATAAACAGTCTTTGCTTTTTCCTCAAAACGGTAACCGTTGTACCACTCTTTTATTTTTGCTTTGTAAGAAACAATATCCTGATTTCCTGCAAGTGCGGAGATCCGGTCGCTGAAGTTTTCTTCCAATTCTTTCTGGGTATAGCCGAACATGGTTGCATACCGGGCATCCATCGTGATATCAGTCAGGTTATTCATGTCAGAAAACAGTGAGACATGGCAGAATTTGCTGACACCGGTAACGAATACAAAACGGAGCTTGCTTTCAGCTTTTTTTATGTTGCTGTAAAAGCCCTTAAGCACATTGAGAATTTCGCCAACGTCCTGCCTGGCAATGTTATTCAAAATAGGTTTGTCATATTCATCAACCAAAATGACAACATTTTTATTTGCGGCAATATCGTTGATTAAATTTTCAAAGCAAACAGAAAGTTGCTCTCCGCGTAATTTTAAATGGAACGAATCCGCAATATTGGTCAATTGACCGATAAAATACTCAATAAGCTCATTTGCTGTTTTTATATCGCAGTTCGCAAAGTCCAAGTGAATCACCGGATACGGCTTCCAGTCATACGGCTTATCATAGATGGAAAGACCTTTGAAAAGTTCTTTTTTTCCTTCAAAAACAGCCTTCAAAGTAGACACGGTGAGAGACTTACCAAAGCGGCGCGGACGGGAGAGAAAATAACCGGCACTGCTTGGACGAATCAGCTGCCAAATATATTCTGTTTTGTCCACATACAGAAAATTACCCTGTATGAGTTCTTCAAAATTGTAAACGTAGCTGGTAATATCTTTCATTATCACATACTCCTGTTGCTGTAATATATACTGTATTGACAGCTTTTTCAATTGTATTATTTTATAAAAAACAAAAAACAGTTATCTTTGTACCTTGTAAAACAAAATGCCCTCAGTTTTTTTTGAATTTCAACACAATTGCACAGCCGTCCGCGTGTATCCGTTCAAATGTTCAATCTTTATGCGCCAAATGTCTTTGAATATCCTCTCTTAACAAGGCAATACTGTTGTGATATATTATACCATACTCTACTCTATGGCAGAAAGAGGTAACATTATGGTTATGGGAAACAAAAGCCAGATGATCGCTGATATTCTCTGGCAGAAAATATCCTCCGGAGAGTGTTCCGGGCGTCTTCCGGCTGAACAGGAATTGGCACGCAAGTTCGCTGTTTCTCCGGTAACTGCCACCAAAGCGCTGAATATCCTGCGTGACAAAGGCATTGTAACGCGCATGGCCCGTCAGGGAACATTTGTGATTCCGCGGAAAAAAAAGCAGCTGAAGATCCGTTTTCCGGAAGTAACTTTTGAGCGCGCCCAAGTTAAACATGTCAACAGCACGGGGGCGGTCATTGAATTTTTCACGCAGGAAAACGACGGTTGGGGAAGTATCCGTATCCGTGAGAAAAAAACACGGAAAATCATCCAATTCAAATCACCGCGCCAGGGTGTTCATCATCTGCTCTGCGCAGACGGACTTAAAGCGGGAACAGAATATGAATATCAGTTATGTTTTACCGGTCGGCGCGGAGAATCTGTCAGGAGCAAATGGCACAACTCCAAAACAGCATCTCAAAACTCCCAGCCCCGCAGAATCCCTGTTGCCCCGCAGAAAATGTCTCTGACAGAAGCTGGGGCTGTTGCCTCTCCGGGAGATACCCTTATCCTTCTGCCCGGAAAACATTATGGACAATTTATTCCTCTCCGCAGCGGACTGCCCGGAAAACCCATTACGGCAGTCTCGGATGGCTCAACTGGCCGCTGTTTACTGTGGGACTTGTCCAAAACGGATTTTCCGATGAGGAAATCGGTCATATCCCCGGACAAAACTTCCTCCGTGTACTGGCAGCCAACCGCCCGGACAATCGGGGATAACGCCGGTTGCCAAGTAGTAAAAAGAACTTAAAATGGACCTGATGGACAACTTTACTTTATTGAGTCCATCGGGCCCCCCCGGTCCACAAAATGCCGGGCAGAGTAACAAGTACGAATTAACGGACTTTTACGGGCATATTACTTGTCTTGTAAAAGTCTGTTTTTGTCAACAGTTTTTGCCATTTGCACATTAAGCTTCGTGAATATCGGCTCCGATACCGGAGCTTCTGAAAACCTTTGATTCAAGCAGAAAAAAGCCCGATGGGTGCACTACGCATACCAACCGGGCAATTTTAATTTTTGTTCACTTTTTATTTGCAATCAAAGAATTATTCGATATCATCTTTGAAAAAGTCATCTTCGAAATCGTCAGCCCACTCTTCTAAATCGTCTTTTTTCTCACAGTCAAGTGAAAAATCATCTTCTAAATCTTCGTTTTTCTTCAATTCGAGTGAACAGATTTCTTCCCAATCATCAGGTTCATCAACAATAGAATCCGGCAAGAAAAATTTTGCGTGGTCCATATCATCTTTCATCACAGATTCAACAGCACAAGTTTCCGGCTTATTTCCAGAGGCCATCACTGCATCAGGAGCCGTTAAATCTATTTTTTCACCTGTGAAAATGGCGTGCAAAATCGTATTGGGAGCATTTCTTGCGGCATCGCAGAAAAAATTTCCTGTTCCATAATCGCATTGCTGTTGTTGTTTCCGTATCGCAAAAATCAATTCAAGCTCTTTGCGGGGAAAATCCTGAGGAAAATGAAAAACATTTTCCAATTCCTCCATTGATGTAAAACGGAGAACATCTTTGCTCATCAACGCCCAATGAAGCATTTGAACTGCACTTTTCATATCCGTTTGAGAAAAGAGTTCCAGAATTTTATAAACAGCATTTATTCCGATTGCACTGCCATAATCAGGAAGTTTTCCGTCAGAATTCAAAAATAAACATTTTTCCTTGCCGGAAAGACCGTGTGCCGGACATTCTTTTACAAGACATTTATTAGGTGATTCGTTTTGGCAATAAGTACAATAAGCAAGATTGGCAAAAGCAGAAAAATAAACTGACTCAAGATTCAAACTCTTTGCGGGCAATGATTCTGCAAATTTCTTTTTTTGAAATCCAATCAAGCCTGAATCATATTGCTGCACATACTCATCTTTAAATATTTTTCCGCCGGAATATGATTTGTCTTCATCAAGTAAATAAGAATATTTTACCAGCAACTGATGGAATTTGGGCGATATTGTTTTTTCAGCAAGAAAGTTTTCTGCCTCATCTGCAGTTTCCGGATAGCTTTCTGGTGATAGTATATCCGGAAACTCCATTGCCAACAATGCTCCGCCTATACTGGTATGAATTTGTTCCGGCAATTGAACATGTGTATTAACAGATAAATGGTTCAATTCACTCACTGCTGCAGCATACTCAAAAGAAGGGCACAACAAAGGTTTTTGCGAAAGGTCACATTCCAACATCTTCAAAATAATGAGAGCTTCTTTTTTATGTTTTTTCAAACGCAACGGATGCTTGACCAGATATTGAGCTTCATATTGAGCTTTATTACTCAGCGGCAGAAATATTTTTGCCTGAGAAGAAGGCTGGTCAAACTCCATGTCGTAAAATGAATTTACGGAAAGATGCAAGGCATAATCCCTGGTAATGCCTATCTTAAAAAATCTTGCCCGTAAATTATTGATGACAGGAGGATGTGTTACAAAAACGGCAAATTCTTCAATCAAGTATTCAAGGATACAAAATACAATATCTTCATCTACATCTATTATTTTTTTTGCACCTCTGACTGTAAGTGCAAACTCCCGCTTTTTCAATTCTGAAACTAAAAATGGTTCAAAAAGTTTCTTGGCTATTTTATAAGGAATCAAGACAGTATCATCCGGCAAATCGGAATCCGGTACGCCAACCGTCGCTGCGGAATAATCAACATTTTTTCCATCTTTAATTTGTGCAAACTTTTTCTTTCTACGCCATTCTCTGCCTGACCCCAATTGGTGAGTAAGTGACTCCAAAGGGCGATTTAACACTCCGGTAACAGAACGTCCGTATAACCCATTTTCAATCAACGCATCTACAGCTTCTTGCAGCACACGTTTTTCATTACGGATAATCACTTCCGGAGTGTTCAGCTTAAGCAGATTTTTCAACCTGTTGTCACGATTGATTACCCGGCGATACAAGTCATTTAAATCATTGCTTGCAAAACGACCATCCTCCAATGGGATAAGCGGTCTTAAATTTGCTGGCAGAACAGGCAATACGGTTAAAACCAAATCAGCAGGATTAAGTTGGTTTTCAAGAAAAAATTTTATCGCTTTAATCTTATTTTGCTGTTTTAACAAGTTTTTGTTATCTTTTGCAGGATAATCATGAAGTATTTTTTCAGCAAATTTTAATTCTTTTTTCAAATCCATGTTTTGTAAAAGAAAAAGAATCGCCTTTCCTCCTTGACCTACAGATAAACGGGAACCATATTTTGAATTGGCGAGAGAATATTCATGGTCGTCTATAACTTGTTCAGGGTAAAAATCCCAGTCATACTCCCAATCATTGATTTCAAGAATGATATGAGCATCGTAATAAACTACTTTGATCAACTTGTCATTGTCAATGCCAAGCAAATCAGCAAGAATTTTATTTCTATGCAAATACCATGGATGAACAACAGGCACTGCTAATTCAATATGCCCCATGCGTTCTCGGCGGACTTTGGACGAAGTAACTTCAACTCCGCAACGCTCGCAAATTATTCCCTTGTATTTGACTTTTTTATATTTCCCGCATGTACATTCCCAGTCTTTGGTCGGACCGAAAATTCGTTCACAGTAAAGCCCGCCCTTTTCAGGTTTTAAGGAACGACAATTTATAGTCTCCGGATTTTTCACTTCTCCATGGGACCATGAACGAATCGTTTCAGCACTGGCTGGAAATATTTGCATTATTTCTTTCATATATCAAGCTATTATCCTAATAATTCTCTCCAAATATTCATTAACGGTATCTTAATAATTTATCAGCAAACAAAAAAGCCGTTTCTGTTATTGCACTCCATAAACGGTATCGCCAAACACCTGACCGGAAACGCAAGCAGAAACGGCCATATCAGACATATGGTCATTATATACTTGCGGCTGGTTCCGGTCATGAAATAATTTGGCGATTTTTCTATGGAACTGCCACGTAAAGACTTTTTGCAAGCCTTCGATATTCAAATTTTCATTGCAAAATATTTTTTGTTGTTCTAAATTCCTTTCATGGCGACAACACTTCCTTAATCTATCACAATATGTCTTAAAATACAAGTTGATTTTATTCATTTTCCGGAGATTTCCTGCTGTAAGGCTCTCATAACATCATCATAAAAATATGATTCATCCACCCGCAGATATTCATAAAATTCATGATGTTTCTGCCATTTTTTTGCATATTGCAAAGCGGTTTCATAGGCACTTTCCTCAAGAATAAAGCATTCAGACAACAGTTCATCTCCTTTGAACTGTATAAAACAAAGCCCCTCATCTGTTTTCTCGTGAAAGAATAACTGCATCTCCTGATTATGTATTTTATGAATTGTTTTAATAAGAGAGATTGCAAAATCATCCAATCCGGCATCAAAAACACGGATTTTTTCCACCAGTTCACAATAGCCGAAAACTTCACGGCGGCGATAATTTTTCTGTCCCATGACTTCAATTAAACTTTGCAGGTCTTTATCCATCTGCATCCCGAAATCTTCTTCACGCCACAAAACCTGAATCATGATTTCATTTTCCGGGTCATGATACAACGTCGGATAACACACCTCGTCTGTTTGTTTGCAATGCGGGCACTGATACCGGAAAAGAGTGCTATCCAGAACCTTTGCCTTATGCTCCGGATGTATTCCGACATTGATACTGTGATGCAGAATAAACGGCACATCCTGGTGGCAGAACGGACATTCAAGATGTTCTTCCTTAAACAATGACATAAGCAACCTTCTTTCGAGTTATTCGTTTATGTTTTCTATAATCTCTTTCCATCCCATCACGGCAACCCACATCACAAGTAAAAATCCCATAAAAACCTCCCTTTAATTGACTGTGGCTTGTTTTTTCAGAAATTTTACTGTTTCATAATCCTGTTTACTGCTTGCAAAATCCAGTGCCGACATGCCATTTTTATCTTTAACCGACAAATCAGCTCCGCATCCACAAAGTATTTTCAACGCTTTTGCGTTTCCGTCGTATGCACCGCTGAAAAGCGGAGTTCTGCCCTCATAATCAATAGCGTTGACATTGGCTTGTTTTTCCAGAAGAAGATATTTCAACATCTTGCAGCTTCCCTGATATGCGGCAATATGTACCGCAGTCCGTCCGAAATTATCCTGACATTCAATATTCACACAATATTTTTCAATCAGGTTATGAGCAATCAACGGCATATCTCCCCAAGCAGCATTATGAAGCAACGAAGTTCCTTCTTTATCGACGATCGAAGCAGGATTTTCCGTAATACTGAGCAAACACTCTGCCACCGACAAATTGCCGCATCGAACAGCGACTGCAAGCGGAATTTCACCGGAATCATTTTGCTGCATCGGATTCAATCCGTATTCCAGCAAAGCCCGGAGCAAAACCAGATTGCCACTTTCTGCCGCTTTGAAGAGAGCGTTTTCGCCATGCTGATTCGTTACCGACATATCAACACCGGCATTCAAAAGCATATTGAAATACTGCTTCTTGAGTTTCGGCAACGAGCAGATGTAAAGAAAATCATCCGCAGTTAATGTTCCATTGTTCAGGCGTTTCGTGATGAAGTTTTCAATTGTTTGTGTTGTCATAGTGATTCCTTTCTGAAAAAATAATACCCCTCTATATATAGGGAGTTTGTCAAGCCAACATTATTTATCTATTGGATTTACGGCAGCAAATCAGCGTCCGGAGACATTGCCGGCATATATGACACCATTGAATTCAAACTTATTTATATTGTTCCAGTTGACATGAGCCAGAATATTTTTATTTGCGTGTATTTTCTCAATAAGTTTGTCAATAATAATTTGCTGTCTGTATTTGGGCAGACTTCTGACAAATTTTGCAGCTTCTATGAAATCTTCTTCCGAATAGAGTGAAATCGGTTTTTCCATATCAAACATTTTTTATCCTTTCTGAACCATTTTTATCCGTAGAAGTCCGTTAAATTTTTTCGTCTGTCTACTTATGCGGCATATTTTCCAAAATCTTATGCGGAATTTTGAAAAACGGCGTAAGATTTCGATTTTAAGTCGGCATAAG
>JAZQYS010000352.1:0-1193 GCA_045633645.1 Victivallaceae bacterium
TTTCTGATTTCTGTCAACGGCAACGATGGTTTTGTCCGGATGATTGGCTGTCCAGCTTGCAAGCTGATCGCGTTTGTCTTTTTCCGCCAGCGGACGGGTCTGGCTCAAAATTTCTTCACCCAGCTGTTCTCTGAATGAATCAAAAATCGGTTTCCAGGCAAGTTCGGCGATATCCTGCACGCGTTCCAGATCGCCTGCAGCAAAGGGACGGATGGAAAAATCTGACATGGATTGAACTCCTCAAAAATAAATTGTCATGTTCGTTACCGGGTTTAGTATACCACCTGTTTTATGATTTTTCAAATGGCGTTTGAAAAATAAGCTGCAAAGTGGTAAATTAAATGGAACATCAAATCAGGAGAATTTTATCATGGAAAATATGCCGCAGGTCTATCCTGAAAGAGAACCGCGTTTCAACGCACTTGTTCCCTTTCTGGTTTTTGTCGTCTTTTATGTGGGACTTTCTGTCTGGTCGGGAGACTTTTACAGTGTTCCCATGCCGGTTGCGTTTCTGATTGCTTCTGCTTCGGCACTTCTGCTTGACCGTCATCGCACGCTTGCTGCGAAAACAGAGATTTACGCCAAAGGTATGGGCGACTCTAATATTATGATCATGTGTCTGATCTTTATTCTTGCAGGAGCTTTTGCCGGAACTGCCAAAGCCATGGGGGCGGTGGATGCCACGGTTCTTGTTGCCCGGAATTTCATCCCCGGAAACTGGCTGCTGTGCGGATTTTTTCTGATTTCATGTTTTATCTCTCTTGCCATCGGAACCAGCTGCGGAACGATTGCCGCTTTAACGCCCATTGCCGCAGGACTGGTCAAGGCGATGGGAATTTCTCCGGAACTTATGATCGGAGCCGTCATCGGCGGTGCCATGTTCGGAGACAATATGTCCATGATTTCAGATACGACTATTGCCGCAACACGCACGCAGAACGTTGCCATGCGCGACAAGTTTCTGATGAATCTTAAAATGATTTTTCCCGCCGCTGTTGCTGCAATCATTCTTTATTGGGTAAGAGGCAAAGGCGCAGGCTCAGGAACTGCGCCCGGTGCCGTTACATGGAAACAGATTGTTGCAGTTATCCCCTACATCGCCATCCTTGCCGGTGCGTTGGCAGGCGTCAATGTTATGGCACTTTTGTTTCTGGGAACAATCACTGCGGTCGGAATTGGTATCTTTTCCGGCA
>JAZQYS010000353.1:0-6664 GCA_045633645.1 Victivallaceae bacterium
TTATGCGGAAGCAGTACATTCTTTGCCGGATGAGCAGAGTTCTCCGGTGAATGTTGTTTTTATATTTTAAGCACCGCAGGTGCGCTGTAAACCTAAACACATCAACCCGCCGGCAGGCGGCAACTTCACAAGTGAAATGGAGCGTTAGCGTAATGAAACGTCTTCACAAGCGCCCAAAGGAAGCGACTTCACCAGCAAGTCGGAACGGCGCTTAAGTGAAGAGCTGCTGCCGCCGCGTGAAGATGTGAAGAAGAGCCTGACGGCTCCGTGAAGAGAAGACTTGCGTCTTCGTTATTTTTTTGCCCTTTCAGGCAAAAAAATGGCGCACCCAATGGGATTTAGTCATAACTTTTTTAATGGCTAAAAAATCAGGGACAAAAAAATAACGGACCTTTTTGACTGACAGCAAAAAAGTCCGTTTTGTCTGTCTTATCTCCTCCAATTATACTACAACGCATATTCAGAAGATTTGCAAGACTGTTATTGTTTTTTATTTCCTGAAAGATCTGAACTGGTGGTGCTTACTCCTTCCAGGGTAACTGATACATCGCTCTTGGTCGATTGAATGATTTTGGCAATACCGGCAATGTTCTGCTGATCTTTCTGCAGAGATATCCAGCCTTTATTCACTTTCCCGCAGAAGATTTTACCGTGGGGCGTGGGATCTTCCACGGTACCAGTACTGCCGCTGATGTAAGCTGCCCAACCATCCTCCCAGATGATGACGCTTTTGTTTTTGGTGGATCCCATTACGGTACTGATCACGCTCTCAGATGTCTCCGTTTGCTTGATTATTTTGCCTGATTGATCAAACTCTGTAACGATACTCCGGGTTGAAGTGCAGCCGCAAAGAAATACTGCTGCAATGACTGCAAAAACTGTTTTATACATTATTTCCTCCGGCTTTGTAGGGCTTATAACCCAAAATTTGACAAGCAAATGCCAAAAGAATACCCAGCAGCGCAAGTTTTAACCGGTTCTGTCGGACTGGTCGGACAAGTCGGACTGGTCCGAGAAAAGCTAACATCACGCAATTAAATGCCAGACGGATATTTGCCTGTGTAAAGTGGCGGTAACTTTTTTCACTTTGAGAAAATTCAAAATCATGGACCAATGCACCTGCGGCAAAGATCTGCAACAGTTCTGATGCCAATTTGCGCAGCAGTACCGGCCAACATTCAGGACCGATGCCATTGTAACACTTCTGCAGCGTTTCCAGATCAGCAGCAAAGAAGGCTGCCGGTGCGGAAAGATGATACTCCCGCACCTTATTAAGCAATTCTGCAACCATGATCAATAAGTATCAAGTGTTGTTCGGATCAGAGCGACGATCGGTTCCCAGGTCGCCTTATCTTTCAGCAGATTTTTGCTGTATTTGCGATTCAGACGCTGAAAATCCTCTTTGCCGGTCGTAACATTGGCATTGATGCTCACATCGACCATTTTATTGATCGCACGCTTGACCACAGAAACATGATAATTATAAGTCATCAGATTGTTGTAAATGCCTTTGTAAACTTCGACCGCGGACAGATTGAGAACATTGTCATCCGTCAGATAAAAGTGGATGTCGTAGTTGCTGGGATTGGCTTTGCTCCAAACAAAAGCCGCTTTGAGAAGATCTTTTCTGGCACAGCGGGCATACTGTTTGGGAATACTCAAGCGGTGACGCTCGGGGACATCTTTGGCAAAAGACTCGGAGACTTTCACCACCTCTTCAAAAGTTGCGGGCGGTGCCTGAATATACTGTTTGATACACTTCAAGGTGGCTTTGGTCCAGGCATTGGGCGCAGCGGCGATCGCGGCATCGATTTTAGCAACATCGGTACATTTCCAGCCGGGAAAAGTGAAAGTTGCAGCGAAAGTGGAAACGGCGAAAAGAAAAGCGAAAAGAATAAAAAGTTTTTTCATGGTTATAACCTCTTTAAATGTGTAAATTGTTTTTCTTGTCTGTCAGACCTGTCGGACTTATTCTCAACTCATGGCGATACCTCCTTTGCTGCAATGTTGTCGGTGTGTTCTTTTTCGTAAATACCGTCGCTGCCGTCACCGTGCAGGACGATCACGCCGGATGCTCCGGCTGAAAGCCAACGCTCTGCCAGAGCCTTTTTGATTGCAAGATTCTGTGCAAACGTTTTGCCGTTCTTTGCCCGGGTGGCGTAATACGGACGGTCTCCGGTAATCAGAGCAAGTTTCGGCTGTCTTTTGATCTTTACCAGCAGTTTGTCAAGAACCAGATCAACCGCCACGCCGTTATATCCAAGCCCGGTCACCAATACAGCGGAACTATTGGCGGGGACGTTATACTGCAAATTCCGCAGTTTGTGATTGCTGCTGGCTGTCTGCCCGTAGTAGGCTTCACCAATAATTGCAATATTTTTGTTCCAGGAACGGACTTGTTTCAAGATATAATTGATGTATGCGGCATCCTGTTCAAACAGATGCAGAGAAGTTCTGCGCCAGCCCAGGAGAAAACCATCGGCATTGACGGAAAGCACCTTGAGCTTTTCAGCCAAGTCGTCCGGATCCTGAAGAACGCTGTGCTGTAATTTTTCGGGACCGGCATAAGCAATGAAAAGTTTAAGCCCGTAACTTTTAACGGTGTCAACTGTGCAAAGCAAATCGGAGATTTTTTCTCCGGAGTAACCGAAAGTCAGCAGTGCTGCATTGAAATTTTGCTGCTTGTAAAAGGCAAGATTTTTCCGCAGCACATTTTGATCGATCGGATGATGGATCTCGGCGATCATTTTTATACCGGCGGGAAGCCGGACAAATTCAAGATCATACTTTTGATTCTGGCGGTAAATCTCAAGCCATTTATTGGCGGCGGCATTATCAATGCCAAGACTGCTGTCCTGCCGAATCATGCGCTGATCACGAAAGAACCTTTTGCACTGAGCAAAAAATTTCTGCACCAGCGGAATGCGTTTAGCCAGATCAGATACCTGCGGAGCGGCAACAGAAGTAATCTCAACGTCGGACCCGTCTGCACTGCGCTGCGCCGTGGCAAGCAGGTCGGACACCTGCACCAGGTCAACGGCGGTATTGACCTGCGGTGTTGTAACATCTGTATCGGCAACAACGGAAATCTCAACGTCTGACAGGTCAGACAAATCGGACCGGTCAGACACCTGCGGCAGCTCGACAGCTGTATTGACTTGCGGCAGAGAAACAGCCACGTTGACTTGTGGCACGCTGACCTGCGGTACATTGACCTGAGGAACATTGACAACAGGCAGAGCAACGTCAAAGTTTTCAGCCTTTTGATTTTCCGGAACAAGCAGAACTGCTCCGCCGATAATGGCGGCGGCGGCAGTTGCAGCAGCTGCGGTCGTTTTAATTGTGTTTGTCATCTCGGGCGTTTCCTTCCATTGTAAATAACTTTCAACACAAACGGGGCGGTCCAGCCTCCGGAGTAACTTGCTCCGGAGTCTTTTGTCGCTTTTGCCGGGACTTCATCGCCTGAAATATCAGTCAGGAGGTCGCCGGTCTCAAAAGTTCCATCAGAAAGATAGAACCGGATCAGGATGGCGGTACCGGCGGGTACATCAAGATCAATGCTGTTTTTCCCGAAAAGGGCAACAGGGTGCGAAAAATCCATTTTCCAGGAGACATTTTCTATTTTTTTGACTGTTTTCCACGATCCGGAAGGCAGTACCTTATACTGCAGCACCGCTTTGACCAGTGGTATCGGCGTATTGAGCAGTTCCCCGGACGGAGAATATTTGAGCGGAGTCAATTTGACCCAAACCGTCAACGGGAATGCCACCTGCAGATCATTTGTGTAAACTGCCTGCGAAAGATTTTCCGTTTCAGAGTACCTGGCCTGATAGTTGTTGACTCCGGCAATATAGTTGCCGTTGAAGTTCTCCTGCGTAAACCAGCAGGCAAAACTGTTGACAGTCAAAACTGCCGCTAAAATGGATAAAAGTTTTTTCATATTTTACTCCGAATCTTTCAATTATCGTATATAATCGGCCATTCAAGATTATAAATTTCAGCCATCGACGGATCTGCATAGGGGACAAACATCCAAAAACCTCCAGATGCTGTTTTAAAGCAGTTGCTTTTTATTTCAGAAATATCTTCAGGGGAATTTGATAACTCAACAGGATTCAGTATATCTGACACAATAAACAGGCTGCCGTCTTTCAAAGCGAGATTTCCTCCAATATTAGAAAACCCGCCAATAGGACTTCTGGTAAAATCAACGGCATTGAAAATAAAGCCATCACATAAAATATTGTTTCCCGAAAAACGCACACGCCCAGAATCTGTGGCAGTCAAAAAAATACTGTCAGTATCGTAACACCCGATACGACCATCATGTTTCAGGTAAAAAAGCAAGTATCTGTTTGATTCACTAATAACATGTATATCACAGACATCACTTAAAATCTTAACTTCATTTGGGTAGGAATAAACATCTCCATAACAGGATAGTGCATATATTTTACCGCCAGCATAAAAGACTTTCAAAACATCAAACGATGATTCAACAACATAGTTATACATTGTTTTACCATAAAGTTTGCCGTTTCTTATTCCAGAGAAAGCTGTACCATGGGTATTTACAAAATTAATTTTCTGCCAATTTCCACTCGGGGAACTAAAAAATTCTAAACTTTCACTGTGCCAGCTCTTTTCGTAAAGTAAACCATTGCGAATAAATAAAAGTCGGGGTACACCACTTGAAATATCAAAAGATCCAAAAAAGAAAAAATCCGAGACATCATCTTCTATTACATGAGCTCCATCGCCTTTTATACGCAGTAACTTACCGTCCAACAACAGATAGAATCCGGTATACTCATCTGCCCCCAATGGAATAAAATCCATTTTCCAATCTGTTGAAGAAAATATTTTTTTTCTTCCCAGCCAAACATCTTTGATCAAATGATTGGCATAGTACACGTTGGCTATATTTTTTTTGTGATAGCTGATCATGATTCTGACCTCAAGGGAATTAAATAAAGGGTTGTTGCATCTGGATTTTCAGGCAGATAATCAACCAGAGCGATACTGAAATTTTGAGTTGGTATATCAGCAGGAATTCCGGGTAAAGATGAACCGGCAGTCAGATTTCCACTGTTGCCACCGGAACAGGGGAAGATGATACTTTGCCAGTCGGAAAGTTCTCCACCTTCGCCGCTCCAGGCATAAAAGAGCGTTGCGGGAAGATCCTGCAGTTCTGATAAATCAACTGCCACGGCGGTGCTGTCGTAGGGACTTCCGAAGCCGTCAGCGGGACAAGTCACCCAGCTGCCGTCAGTTCCGGCATCAAGATACGCTGTAACTTTACTGCGGGCGTTTTCATCATTCAATGTATCAATGATGACCGTTGAATTTGCTCTTGTTCCGTCTTCTCCCGCCCGGCGAATGATCAGGTGCAAACCGTGTGCCGGTTTGGCAAGAGAGAGGATCCCCGGCGTTTCGGAAGTCCCCGGCGTTTCGGAAATCCCCGGCGTTTCGGAAGTCCCCGGCGTTTCGGAAACATGAACTGCTCCGGTTGCGGGAAACGGAGTCATTTGCCAATCATTCAGTTGTCGGTTGTCATCATACCAGGCATAATAAATGTTGACCGGCAAATCATTGACAAAATCAAGATCAAGTTTGATCTGTTCATTGTCATATCCGGCAGTAAATCCGGCTTCCGGACAAACGATCCACTGACTGTTTTCAATCGTAGCTCCGTGCAGACAGAGCAGCTTTGAGCGATGCTCCTGATTATTGAGCGTGTCAAGGATGATTTCAGACTGCTGGAAAGTTTGATTCAGGCGGCTCTTGCGAACCTGAATGTGCGAATATCCCTCCGGCTTCGTCAACATCAGGACAGACAAGGCTCTGTGGGTCGGGACCTCCACAAATTGATCAACAGCAACGACCGTCACATGTTGAAAAACATAGGTTTTAAGAGAGGTGACAATTACCTCTTTGCCCTCCTCCTGCAGCCAAATGTGCATGCCGACGTAGGCATTTTCAACCTTGCTCATTTCTCCGGCATTCCGGCAGTAAGTGCGGGCATCAAGCGGTGCACTTACTTCATTGGGGATCAAACTCCCGTTTGTAACTACTGTAGCCATTGTTATTCATCCTTTTTATTCAAATCAACATAAATTGTCGTTTCGCCGGTGACGATCTGCAGTTCGCCATAAATGTGATAAGTTCCGGTTTCAAGGGTAAGGGTGTTTTCGCCGTTTGCTCCGGAGTTCTGCAAACCATTGTGTTCTGTAAAGTTTGTTTTTGCACCAATACCATTATCCTTTTTAACCACTACACCAGAGGGAACAAGCGCAACCACCCAGGAATGTGCAGGAACAGAAAAAGCGTATTGCGTGTTGATTTTTAACGGAATATGGAAAAGAGTTCCTGATTCAATGGCGGTATTGATCAAACTCTGATTGATGTCTTTTACACTTGATATAACACCGGCATCGGACATCGTTATATAACCATAATAGATCGCTTGATCAGTTGAGATGCCCGGCTCAGGAGCTTCAGGAGAAGCCGAATCGGTCAGACCGACAAACTGTGTCAGATACAATCTACCCTTGTCAAAAGCCGGAACACTGCTGCCGAAATAGATGCGTAAGTTTTCATCCTGCCGGACAATTTTGCGCAAACCGTTATTGCTTCCGAGCGCAAGCTGCAATTCACCTTCGGC
>JAZQYS010000354.1:0-1387 GCA_045633645.1 Victivallaceae bacterium
GTTCACAGTTGGAAAAAGCCGAACGCGACTATGACCTTGAGCGCGCTGCCGAATTGCGCCACGGCACTATTCCCGGTCTGGAAAAACAGCTCGCTGAAGCTGAAGAGGCATTGAGAAATTCTGAAGCTTCCCGGATGCTGAAAGAGGAGGTCGATGAGGAGGATATCGCCGCTATCATCAGCCGCTGGACGCATATTCCGGTAACGAAACTCATTCAGAGCGAAAAGGTAAAACTGCTGGCACTTGCCGGACATCTGCACGAACGGGTCATCGGGCAGGATGAAGCGGTCAGTGCTGTTGCGGATGCGGTTTTGCGCGCCAGAGCCGGATTGAAAGATCCCAACCGTCCGATTGCCAGTTTCATCTTTCTCGGTCCCACCGGTGTCGGTAAAACCGAACTTGCGAAAAGTCTTGCAGAGGACCTCTTTGATGATGAGCGCGCCATGGTCAGGATTGATATGTCCGAATATATGGAAAAATTCAGTGTTTCCCGCCTCATCGGTGCGCCTCCGGGATATGTCGGTTACGAAGAGGGGGGACAGTTGACTGAAGCCGTCCGCCGCCGCCCCTATTCCGTCATTCTGTTTGATGAAATTGAAAAAGCACATCCTGATGTCTTCAATATCCTTCTTCAAATCCTTGAGGACGGTATCGCTACGGACTCTCAGGGCAGGACTGTCAATTTTAAAAATACCATTATCATCATGACCAGCAATATCGGCAGCGATATGATCCTTGCCAATAAAGGTGATACAGAAAGTCTCAAAGAGCAGCTTTTTGCAGAACTGAGAAATTATTTCCGCCCGGAATTTCTCAACCGCATTGACGAAACGCTGATTTTCCATGCTCTTGCCAGGGAGGAAATCTGCAAGATTGTGGATATCCAACTCAAACATCTTGCCGCACGGCTTGCTGCTCAGCAGATTTCTCTTGACGTTACACCTGAGGCAAAGAACTTTATTGCAGACTCGGGATACGATCCTTCTTTCGGAGCCAGACCTCTCAAACGTGCAGTCATCCGGTTGATTGAAACGCCGGTTTCGCGCATGATTATTGCCGGAGAAATCCCCCCGGGCAGCACCCTTTTTATTGATGTTGCGGATTCTTCTCTTACGTTTCGTGCCGGATAAGTTGATGGCTGCGGCGGCAGGCATTTTTGCAGTGACATGATGTATACCCTGTGGTTTTGCCTGCCGCTGTTTGGTTTGGCGTGGGCGAAATGTGCCGTCGGGGTAATGCAGCTCGCAAAGTTACCGCCGGGTAATGCAACGCAACTTGATAGCAACGGGGGTATGCACTCTGCGGGGGCGTGACGCTTGCATAAGACGTATAAGCCTTATAAGACTTATAAAATATGATGATAGGGGCGCCCGTCTTCGCCCTGACG
>JAZQYS010000355.1:0-3400 GCA_045633645.1 Victivallaceae bacterium
GGATATCTTTGTTTTTTTTGCAAACGGGATTGAAAAAAGAGGAAACCGGGTTAGATTATCTATAAAACAGTTTTTTGCTGTATTTTGAATGAAATAAAAAAACAACATCCGGAGTTTGTATGAAAAAACTTGTCATTGCTCTTGTCGTCGTTGCTGTTGCCGGTTTGGGTGTATACAGTATCAAGTCTTATATGGCTAATGCCATTTACCGGAATCCCGCATTTGCTTCCGGAAACGGGCGTCTTGAAGCAACAGAAATCAATGTGGCGACAAAACTTTCTGAAAAAGTTGAAAAAGTTTATGTGCTTGACGGAGAGTTTGTCAAAAAAGGACAGCTTCTTGCAAAAATGCAGACAAATGTTCTTGAGGCTCAACTTGCCCAGGCAAAGGCGCAAGTTGCGGTAAAAAAAGCAGAACTTGCATCGGCTCAGGCTGTTGTCCTTCAGAAACAAAGTACCCGAGACAATGCCTGGAGACGTTTTAAACGCGCGGAGTTTCTGGTGTCAAAAAAAGCGACTTCAGAGCAGACGTTTGACAATGACAAAGCATTGTTTCTTGCCGCAGATGCTGAACTGATTGCCGCTAAAGCGGCGGTTGTTCAGGCTCAGGCATCCATCAAGGCTGCTGAGGCGGATGCAAAAAGAGTTGAAGAAGATATCAAAGACAGCAGTCTGGTTGCGCCGATTTCGGGAAGAGTTCAGTATAAAGTTGCTGAACCGGGAGAGGTTCTTGAAGCGGGCGGCTGTGTGCTGAATATGGTGGATTTGACAGATGTTTATATGACTTTCTTCCTGCCCGAAGGGGTTGCCGGAAAGGTCAGAATCGGTGCTGAAGCACGCATTCTGCTGGATACCCTGCCGCATGTTGCCATTCCTGCAAAGATTTCTTTTGTTGCCAGTGTCGCGCAGTTTACGCCCAAGACCGTTGAGACCCGCATTGAACGTCAGAAACTCATGTTCCGTGTCAAGGCAAGAATTGCTCCTGAATTACTTGAAAGATACATTGATATTGTCAAAACCGGACTTCCGGGTGTTGCCTGGGTGAAACTTGATCCCAGGGCTGAATGGCCGGATTTTCTCAAACTGTCTGACCGTGTTGCCAAAGAAGCCGGTGTGGTGAAGAAATGAACAGCCTTTCCGAACAGGAGGGGGCGGCGTTTGCGGTAAAATTCCGGAATCTTTGTCTGAATTACGGAAAAGTTGTCGGGCTTGACAATGTTTCTCTGGATATTCCCGCCCGGAAAGTTGTGGGATTGATCGGTCCTGACGGTGTTGGAAAATCCACGCTTTTATCGCTGATTACCGGCGCTCATGCCATGCAGGGCGGAGAATTGGAGGTGTTGGGCGGCGATATGCGCAGTGCTGTACACCGCAATAAAATCTGCCCCAAGATAGCCTATATGCCCCAGGGACTGGGTAAAAATCTTTATTTCACCCTGACCGTTGAAGAAAATCTGCAGTATTTTGCCCGTCTCTTCGGACACGATGCCGCCGAGCGCCGTAAACGGATTGACCGTCTGACCAAAAGTACCGGACTTTATCCCTTTCTTGACCGTCCTGCGGGAAAACTTTCGGGCGGTATGAAGCAGAAACTCGGCTTGTGTTGTTCTCTGATTCACGATCCTGACTTGCTGATTCTTGATGAGCCGACAACCGGTGTTGACCCGCTGGCGCGGCGGCAGTTCTGGGATCTTGTGGATTCCATCAAGCAGGAACAGCCATCAATGAGTGTTATAGTTGCCACCGCTTACATGGATGAAGCACAGCGTTTTGACTGGCTGATTGCTATGGATGAGGGAAAAATCCTTGATACCGGAACTCCGGCGGAAATTTTTGAAAAAACCGGCAGGGACAATCTGGATGCTGCTTTTATTCAACTCCTGCCCGAATCTCGCCGCAGCGGACACAAAGATTTGATTGTGCCTCCGCTGGAAACTGCTGAAAATGAAGAATATGCCATCGTTGCAGACGGCTTGACCAAAAAATTCGGTTCGTTTACGGCTGTAGATCATGTGAGTTTTAAAATCCGGCGGGGAGAAATTTTCGGTTTCCTCGGTTCAAACGGCTGCGGTAAAACGACTACGATGCGTATGCTGACAGGACTTGCGCCCGCAACGGAGGGGACTGCTGAAATTTTCGGCAGAAAAGTGGATGGTACTTCTCTGGAACTGCGTGAACATCTGGGATACATGACTCAATTGTTTTCTCTTTACGGAGATTTGAGTGTCCGTCAGAACCTGCTTCTTTATGCCCGTCTTTACCGGATTCCTGAAACGGAAATTCCGGGACGGATTGAAGAGATGATGAACCGTTTTCAGTTAAAAGAAATAGAACACGCTCTTCCCAAAGAGCTGCCGCTCGGACTCAAACAGAGGCTTTCTCTTGCGGCGGCGGTGATACATCATCCGGATATTCTGATTCTTGACGAACCAACTTCCGGCGTTGACCCCGTTGCCCGGGATCTTTTCTGGGAATTGATAATTGAACTCTCGCGCCGTGACAAGGTGACGATATTTATTACAACGCACTTCATGAACGAAGCGGACCGCTGTGACCGTATTTCTCTTATGCACGCAGGTAAATCCTATGTGTGCGATGCGCCGCAAAAAATTGTCAAGGACCGGGGTGCCTCCACGCTTGAAGAGGCTTTTATCGGAGTGCTTGAAGATGCTGATCCTGAAGCGAACAAGCGTTCTGATGACGCCATGCAAATCCAATGCAGCGCGGCGGAAACAGAAAAACAAACTTCTCCGTCACGTTTCGGCAGATTGAATGAGATTTTCAGTTTTCAGCGTTGGTACAGTTCTTTCTGGCGTGAGACGCTTGAGTTGATGCGTGATCCCATCCGGGCAACGCTTGCGCTTTTCGGCGCATTGATTCTGATGTTGGTCATGGGATTTGGTATCAATATGGATGTGGAAAATCTCCCCTATGCCATTCTTGACCGCGACAGGACTGAAACCAGTCAGAGTTATGCGTTGAATCTTGCCGGCTCTTCGCGCTATTTTGCAGAACGTCCTCCGGTACGGGACTATCAGGAACTTGACCGCAGAATGAAAAGCGGTGAATTGAGTCTGGTTATAGAAATTCCGCCCGGGTTCGGACGGGATGTTCAGCGCGGTGTGTCTCCGGAGGTCTCTTTCTGGGTTGACGGCGCTATGCCGTCGCGCGGAGAGACGATCAACAGTTATGTAAAGGGCATTCATAACAACTGGCTGCAGAACATCCGGAAAAAAGTTGATAAAAAGTCAAAGTATACTCAAGTTAATATTGAGACCCGTTACCGTTATAATCCGGATGTGTTGAGTCTGCCGGCGATGGTTCCTGCGACGATTCCGCTTTTGACGCTGATGATTCCGGCGATTCTTGCCGCGCTTTCTGTGGTGCGTGAAAAGGAAATG
>JAZQYS010000356.1:0-3309 GCA_045633645.1 Victivallaceae bacterium
AGAAATATTGGCACCCCAGTTGTTGACAGGCTGGATTTTTTCCAGATTTTCAGCCTCTCTCCACGCAAAAGTGCAGTTGGCATCAGGTTTGTTTGAGGGCATTTCAACTTTAAGAGAAAAATTGCGCCAGCTGACTTCTCCCTGACACACCCAGTTTGAGGCATTGACAGAAAAAGTTTCAACATCATAACGGGCACGCTGGGTCACTGAAAACTTCGTCCATTTGTCGGAAGGTTTGAGATTGGCGTTGATCCAGAAACTGGGCTGAGAACTGTTGTTTGCTTTATGACGGTACTGGGAAGAAACAAAAACACTTCCGCCCTTGCCGAAAACAATGGTTCCGGTGCGGTACTCTCCTGAAAGCGTGATTTTCGCCCCTGCGGGAATTTTAACTCTTTTTGCAAACTGTATGGAAGCGCGTCCGTTTTTTGAAGTGGTTTTGACTGTTACATAAGCCGGTTCCTTCCCTTTGGCGGGGACCAGTTTAAATTGCGGTTTGGTCGGATTTGTCCTGAAACTCCATCCGACGGGAACACCGTTGGCAACTTTGGCAAAATCCCGGTTTGTAAGCAACTCTTTACTCTCTGCCAGCAGCGGCAGCAACCCCATTGCCAGGACGGCAAAGAACTTAAAATACTTCATTTGTTATCCTTTCTTTTAGTTAAAAAATGAGTATATCCCTTTTGAGTACGATATTATTATAGACAGAACAACGCTCTTTGTCAACATGAAACAACCTGTTTTTCCCTTTTTTTTGTATTTTTCACTGGAAGAATCCTGCAAAAAATGTATATTAATCAGGAAACATATCAACTTATCAAAAAAACGGAGTATTGGGTTATTATGCAAACCGATCTTGAAATTTCGCAGAATGCAGTCAAAAAAAATATCCTTGAAATAGCAGAAGCCGTCGGAATCCCCGCAGATTTTGTTGAATCCTATGGCAGAGAAAAAGCCAAAATCTCTCTTGAAGCTTTTTCAGGAAAGTCCCCTGACTCAAAACTCATCCTCGTTACCGCCATCAATCCCACAAAGGCGGGAGAAGGAAAAACCACCTGCGCCATCGGTCTTGCTGACAGTCTTGCCGCCATCGGTAAAAAAACGATTCTCGCCTTGAGAGAACCCTCCCTCGGTCCGGTCTTCGGACTCAAAGGCGGCGCAACCGGCGGCGGACACGCGCAGGTCGTTCCCATGGAGGATATCAATCTCCATTTCACAGGAGACCTTCACGCCATCACCACTGCCAACAATCTGATTGCCGCCTGCATTGACAATCATATCCACTTCGGCAATGCTCTGGGTATTGAAAAAGTCACTTTCAAACGCTGCCTTGATATCAGCGACAGAATGCTCCGCGATGTCTCCACCCGTTTCAAAGATGAAACAAGAAACGACTCTTTCAACATCACCGTTGCCTCTGAAATTATGGCGGTTTTCTGTCTTTCTTCCGACTTGGACGATCTGCGCAAACGCATCGGCAGAATCGTTATCGGAACGAACAAAGAAGGCTCTCCCGTCACTGTTGATCAGCTTGGCATCACAGGCTCTCTGATTGCTCTGCTCAAAGATGCCCTCAAACCCAACCTTGTCCAGACAGTATACCATACCCCCGCCTTTATTCACGGAGGTCCCTTTGCCAATATCGCTCACGGCTGCAACTCCATTATCGCAACAAAAATGGCAATGTGTTACGCCGATTACGTTGTGACCGAAGCCGGATTCGGTGCCGATCTCGGTGCTGAAAAGTTTGTGGATATCAAATGCCGTACCGCCGGAATCGCTCCGGATGCTATCGTCGTCGTGGCAACCTTGCGCGCCCTTAAAATGCACGGCGGACAGGAAAAGAAAGATCTTTCTCAAAACTCCCCCGAAGCCGTCCGCGCAGGATTTGCCAATCTCTCAACCCATGTCCGCCACATGAAAAACAATTTCGGTTACGCCGTCCCCGTCCGCGCAGCACTGAACCTGTTCCCCACGGATACCGATGAAGAAATCGCCGCATTCCGCGCTCTCTGTGAAGAAAACGATATCGCCTTTGATATTATTACATCTCACCGCGACGGCAATCAGGGTGCAATCTCCCTCGCGGAAAATGTGGCGTCCGATATTGAAAAAGCCGCAGTTGTCTGCGATAAAAAGGCTTTTCCCTCTTATGATCTTGCAAACGGTCTTGAAAAAAATATCCGTATCATCTGCAAAAAATTCTATGAAGCAGAAAACATCATTTTTTCAGAAAAGGCTCTTGAGCGTCTGAACGAACTGATTTCTCTCGGATACAACAATATCCCCGTCTGCATGGCAAAGACACCTTATGCCCTCAATGACGGCAGCGAAGACCAAAATACCGTCCATATTCAGGACATCGCCCTCTCTGCCGGTGCCGGTTTTGCCGTTATCCTTACCGGAGATATCATGACCATGCCCGGACTCCCCAAAGTTCCCCAGGCACAAATCATTGATTTTGTCAACGGTAAAATCACCGGTCTTATCTGAAAAACCTTGTTCTCAACATGGGCAGATGTTTTCCCTCCCCGGGAATCATCTGCCCTTTTGTTTGAGAAAAACAGAATATTTGCAAAGACAGCTGATTTGACACTTGAATTTTTCTTTTTCCCTCTTATTATGGATAACAGAACAGGTTCTGTTTGCAAGGACCTGAAAAAAAGAAGAAGGAGAAAGAATAAAAATGAGAAGTATCGCCACACTTCAACTGCAGTACGCCCACCGTTTTTACAACTTCAAAGGTGAAGCGCAATATCTGCATGGACACTCAGGAATTTTGACCATCGAGGTAGAAGACAGTATCAACATGGGAGTCAATATGATTTTTCCCTGCAACGAAATCCAGAAAACCGCCTGGCACGTTTTGCAGAACTTTGACCATGCACTTGTTTTAAGAGAAGATGATCCGCTGCTTCCGGCAATTCTGACTGTCTATGAAAAACAGGGTATCCGCAACGGTGCGCCCACCAATAAAATGCTGGGACCTGCCTTCAAAACCGAACTGGCAACGGCATATCCGGAATGCCGTCTGGTCGTCACAAAAGAAACGATGACAGCTGAGGGCATGATCAAAATCGTCCACCATCTGCTCAAAGATAAACTCAATATCGTGAAACTTACCTTTGTCAGCGGCGTTAACACTTCCTCTGCAGAGTTCACGCCCGAAGGAACCATTGACCGCTGTCCCTGCTGCGGTATCGCGTTCAATGCCGATGGCGTCTGCCCCAAGTGCGGCTGCAAAAAAAAATAATTTCTTTGAAAAATATCCGGGCGGCAAATCCTTAAATGGTGCTTGCCCGGACATAT
>JAZQYS010000357.1:0-19288 GCA_045633645.1 Victivallaceae bacterium
GTGGCTGAATGATACGCCTATCGGTATGCGCCGTCAGCTGGAATACATCGGTTCCACCGATGTTTTGAGCAACTTTGCCGGAATGGTTTCCGATTCCCGCAAACTGCTGAGCTACGGTTCCCGTTTTGAAATGTTCCGTCGTGTGCTTTCTGACGTGCTGGGCGATATGACCGAGCGCGGACAGCTCCCCGAAGCAATCACGATGGATCTGGCCTCCCGCATGGCTTACAGCGGTCCCAAGAAATTCTGGAATGTTTAATATAAAGAGGTAAAATATGTCTAAAGAAGTTAAAAGCGATCTTTACAAGGCAGCCGGTGTTGATATCGACCTTGCAACGGAACTGCTCTCCCGTGCCAAAAAGGATCTGGCATCGACCCGCCGTCCTGAAATGCTCACTCCCATCGGCGGATTCGGCGGACTTTTTTCCGCTAAATTTGCCAACTACGAGGATCCGGTTCTGGTTTCCAGCATCGACGGTGTCGGCACCAAGCTGATGATTGCGATGATGATGGAAAAATACGACACTGTCGGATGCGATATCGTCAATCACTGTATCAACGATATTTCCGTTCAGGGTGCCGAACCGATTTACTTCCTTGACTATATCGGTATCGGCAAACTCCGCAGTCCTTTGTATGAACAGGTTTTGAGCGGTATCGCCAAGGCCTGCCGTGAAGCCAACTGCGCTGTTCTCGGCGGTGAAACTGCTGAAATGCCCGGTATGTACGGCAACGACTTTGACCTGGTCGGTGTGATCACCGGTGTCGTTGAACGCTCCAAAATCATTGACGGAACCAAGATTGCTCCGGGGCATGTTGCCATCGGTATTGCCTCCAACGGACCGCACACCAACGGCTTCAGTCTGGCGCGCAAGATTCTCTTCGGTGACGGAAAACTCACCGTTCACACTTATCTTGATGAACTCGGCGAGACTGTCGGAGAAGCTCTGCTTCATCCGCACGTCTGCTACTACCCCGCCATCCGTGAAGCCATGCAGCAAGGCATTGCCCTTGACGGTATCGCCCACATCACCGGCGGCGGACTTTATGACAACGTGCCGCGTATTCTGCCCGACAATGTGGATGTGATTTTCCGCAGTGATGTGATGCCGGTTCTGCCGATTTTCAAACTGATGTGCGAGATGGGCAAGGTTGAAAAATCCGAAGCCTACCGCGTGTTCAATATGGGTATCGGTATGGTCTGGTTCGTTCCTGAAAATACCAAAGATGCTGCGATGGATATCATCCGCAAGGCCGGATATGCCTGTGACGTGATCGGTGAAGTCGTTCCCGGAACCCGCAAGGTTGAGGTTCTGTAAAAAATGAAAATCTTCGGGTTGTCAAGTGCTTTTTTCAAGACAAGATTCGGAAGAAGTCCTTTGAGGCACTCTTACGAGTCTCTGACGGAGTTTTTTTCCGCTGACAACCCTGAAGAAAAAAGACGCCGCGCCTTTCTCTGTATTGTTCACTCTCTGCTCAGCAGAAACGGAGTTGTTTCCGGGGAACGTATAGAGGCGGTGCGCCGTCTGATTGAAAGCAAAAAAGGATCTGAGGAGGCATTCCGTCAGATCCGCGCTCTTAAAGAGGCCACTGACATTGCGCCGCAAAAAGCGGCAGAGGCTCTTGAGGGACTGGAAGAGGAAGAAATCCGAAAACTTCTGCATTTTCTTGTGCTTCTTGCTCTCTCTTCAAATGCTTTTGATGAAGCCGGTCAAAATTATCTTTCTGAATTATCTTCTTCTCTGGGCATATCGGCTGAAGTTTTTGAAAATGTCATAAAATCCGCACATAATGAACGGGCTGTTCAGGATCGTCTGATCCGTTCCGGAGCAGGTTTGATTGCTGCCATCGGCGTTATTGTATTGTTTGTTCTCACGGCGACACTTCTGCGTTCAGTTATTTTCGGATTGATCGGAGCTTATCTTCTTCTGCCGCTGGAAAAATATTTTGAAAAAAAGATACGCGGCGGTAAAGGTTTTATAGCCCGTTTTGTCAGAGCATGTGAAATCTGTGTCCAACCTCTGTATAAATTATCGCAGGCAGTCCGGCGTCCGGCTGTCGGAGCTAAGACTCCGGCTGATTGTGAAAAGGTGCTGGACAAAAAGATTGTGAAACAGGCGATTTCACTCACTGTTTTTCTTGCCGGATTTTTTGTCATCACGGGAATTCTTTTTCTCTCTTCCGTGACCGGAAAATACGTCGTTGAAATCAAGGACGCTGTTAAAAAAGGCAGTCAGAAAGTGACTGTTCAACAGACTGCGGAGGGAAAAGCCGTCAGTTGGAGTGAGCGGGTTGAGAACAAATTTGATGAATTGACAGACAAATTTCAGAATTCTCCGATGATTCGCCGCGGCGTGGAAATGCTCCGTAAAACGCTTGCCGATGAAAAGACCCGCAAAGAGTTTTCCAGCGTGATTCTGCGGGCAACCGGCGGCGTTGTTAACTTTACGGCAGGCGTGTTGGGTACACTGGTAAGCATTGTCAGCGATGTTATCCTTTCACTGTTTTTCGGCTTGTTGTTTTTGTTCAAACTGGCTGAGTTCTGCAGGAGAGACAGCAGTTCCGGACGTCAAAGCGAATATTTGATCCGTACTGTTTTCAACGGCAAATGGCTGCCTCATGCCAACGAAAATACGATTGCCGGCGCCAGAACGATTTTAAGCGGTACGTTTATGCGTCTGCGGATCTGGGTGCGCGGTTATCTGCTTTTGATGCTGATTGATGCCACTGTTTACACTACTGCCTTCTTCTTTTTCAAAGTGCCTTATTTTCCTGTACTGGGCGTGATTGCCGGGTGCGGAATTCTTCTGCCTTACATCGGACCGGTTGCCGGATGTCTGCTGACTGTGCTTGTAACTCTTGCCGCAGGCGGCGGAGCTGCGCAAATTCTGGGACTGTTGCTTTTTTATGCCGTTTACAGCGGAATTGTTGAACAGTTCATTCTGTATCCCGCTGTCATTGGTGAATCTCTGGGATTGACCACGCTTGAAACGATTATTGTCGTATTGCTGGGAGCTGTTTTTGCCGGAATTTCCGGTATGATTCTTGCTTTGCCCGCAGCCTCAGTGATTAAATTCATTGTTCCTATGATTTATAATTATTGGGGCGGAGTCCGCATTCAGGAGGAAAAATGACAGAGATAATCTCCCGCTTGTTAAAAAAAACGCGGTGTTTGTTCTGTTGTACTCTGGTTATCTGTCTTTCCGGATGTATTTCTGATGATGTGACAATAAAGAAAGTGACATCTGTTGAACGGTTTGAATACAGCAGCAGCATGTTGCAGTCGTATGATAAACTCCTGCCGTCAACGGTCAACGTTTTAAGCAACTTTCTGCTTAATGATCTTTACCGTAATCATCCGGAGCGTCTGCTTGAAAGACTTGAAAAACTCTATGTGATTGAAAAAAACAATCTCTATATGGAGGTGTTGGCGGACTGCTCGCTTAATTTGGGACAGCGTTTTTCCTCTGATCCTGATACTGCCGCGCGTTATTATTTAAGTGCGGTACTTTATTCTTATAACTATCTGATAAAACTTGATAAATTTGAGTCGGTTTATAATCCGTCGCGTCTTGTGATGCTCCGGGTGTATAATCTTGCATTGACGGAGCTTTTTTCGTATCTTGAAAGCAAAAAAATCGGAGCCGGCAGCGGTTATGAACTGACTGCCGCCGCAGGACAGACTGTTTTTTTCAAGAGGCCTGATTTCCGTTTAAAAGTTGCTGCAGAGAGAGTACGCAGTTTCCGTGTCTGTGCCGATTACCGTCCGGTGAATTTAACGCACGTTTCGCACCGTTTCGGAATCGGCGTTCCCCTGATTGTCACCCTGGAACGCAAAGCGGATGATTCCGGTGAGATTTTTGCGGATAATATGGTTCTGCCCGCAACGCTGGTTATGGATTTTGAGCAGTTGCCGGAAAATAAATTTTCTTCCAAGCGTTACACCTGCCGTTTTATTATTGCGGATTCACGGAACAGTGATACTGTTGCCATTCACGGCAGAAACATTCCGCTGGAACAGGATTTATCAACGCCTCTGGCATACATGGCAAAAGATCCGCTGCCGTTCAACTTTCTCTTTTACATGATGCGCCCGGAGGAAACCCGCAGAATGCAGGGACTTTACCGGTTTGAAACTTTTGATCCCAACCGGATTCCCGTTGTTCTGGTGCATGGACTTATGTCCGATACGCGCACCTGGCTGCAGATGATCAACACGTTGCGGAATGATCCTGAGATTCTGAAAAATTATCAGATTTACGGATTTTCTTATTCCAGCGGCAATCCTGTTCCCAACTCCGCATTTTTTCTGCGGCAGGCACTCCGCAAGGAGAGAGAACGTATCAGAAAAGCCGGCTTCTCCACTGAAAAGTTTGACAAGATGGTTCTGGTCGGGCACTCCATGGGCGGACTGCTCAGCCGCTGCGCTATCAGCGGTTCCGGAGATATTCTGGAAAAACTCCTGACCGATAACGGCGCAGTCAGTCTGGAGCAGGCTCTTGAGGATTTGAACAGCGAACAGAAGAAAAAAGTAAAGCAGTTCATTCACTTTGAGCCGTTGGAGTTTATCAAACGTGTGGTGTTTATCGCAGTACCGCATCGCGGTTCCAAACTTGCGACCAGCTGGATCGGACGATTCGGAGCCTGGTGTATCCGTTTGCCCCGTGAGGTGGTTCTGAGACGGGAGTCGGCGCAGTTCCGTCAAATCATGCATTCTCTCGGTGTGAAAAATGCAAGTTTCACCGGTATAGACAACCTTGAACCGGATAATGTCGGATTAAGATTTATAAACAAACTGCCGCTTTGCAGTAAAGTTCCCTATCACTCCATCATCGGCAACAACAAAGAACCGGGTATTCCCGGCGGAACGGATGGTATCGTTCCCTATCACAGCAGTCATCTGGATGGTGCTGAAAGTGAACTTATCGTAAAATCCGGACACAGCGTGCAGAAGAATCCTCTGGCGATTCAGGAATTGCGGCGGATTCTGCTTCTGCATTTGAAAACTGTGCAGGAAGAAAAGAAATGAAAATACCTTTTCCGGATAAACTGCGCTCTTTTCTGATAAAAGTATTGCTTGCTGCAGCAATTCCCTGCGGTATCTGGTGTTCCGGCATTTTGTATTTTGTGATTTTTCCGGAAAAGATTTCTCTTGCTTTATCATCTGCTGCAGTTCTCTTTCTCCTGATTGGAGCATCCTGTTTTTTTCGTCCGCTGCTGTGGGGTGTCTGGGGCATTGAGGCGGCACTTGTGATTTACTTTGCCTGTCTTTCTCCCGCCATGCAGTTTAAAGGAGTTAAATGGCAGAGCCCCTGGGCGCGCCGTCCGCAGGCGGAGTTCCTTGACGGCAGCCGGATACGTTTTACTGATGTTCGTGATTTTCATTACCGGAGCGAAAAAGATTTTACCTCCCGCTATTGTGAAATGATTGTTTCCTGCGAGGATATTCAGCATATTGATCTTGCCCTGTCGCACTGGGACGGTATGGAATCCGTTGCCCATACGATGCTGGGTATGCAGTTTTCAGACGGACAGTATCTCTGTCTTTCTCTTGAAACCCGTCTGCCGGAGGGAAAAGAACAATCTGCTGTCGGCGGACTTTTCAAGCAGTATGAACTTATCCCTCTGCTGGGTACACGCCGCGATATTTTTGACTTGCGTATCAAACACAGGGGCGAGGACTTTTATCTCTACCGTACCACGCTTTCAAAAGAGCAGTCCCGTCGCCTGCTGACTTTTCTTGCTGCAAACTTGAACAGACCGCCGCGTTTTTACAATACTTTGACTCATAACTGTTCGACAGCTCTGGATTTGTTTCTGCATGTTGCCGGCAGCGGAGCGGTGGATGATATACGTCTGCTCGTCAACGGTTACTCCGATCAGTTGCTTTTTGAACTGGGATATCTCAAACACCGGAAGGGCGAATCTTTTGCCTCTTTGAAAAGCAGGAGTTTCATTCCGGGCAAAAGTGCCGGTATTATGGACGAAAAAGAGTGAAAAATCATGACTTGGAGAGTAAAATTCTTGTAATGCGCAAGTTGTGGAGTTATATTAGCAAAGTGGTTATTTTTTTGACAGGCTGCCGGTCAGCTTGTTTTAATTTTCCGGCAAGCGGAATTTGAAAACAGAAAGGTTTTTAGTTATGACTTTGACACATTATGGTATTCGTGAATGGGGTTCGGCTTTTATTGTTATGCTTTTGCTTCTTGCCGGTTCATGGTATTTGTATTTCAAAATGGGATATCCCCGTACTGCAATCGGCATTGCGGCATTTGCCGTGGTATTGTTTCTTGCCGTGGCCGCCTTTTTCCGCAATCCCTGCCGCCGGATTCCCGCTAATCCGCTTTTGATTATCAGTCCTGCGGATGGAACGATTAAAGATATCGTTGAAGTTGACGATTTCAATCTGCCGCCTTTCAACGGACCTGCAATCCGTATCGGTATTTTTCTCTCTGTTTTCAACGTTCACGTCAATCGCGCTCCGGCAGAAATGACCGTTGAAAATGTCAGTTACCGCGAGGGTGAATATCTTGATGCCCGTGATGAGGGTGCTGTTCAGCGCAATGAAGCCATGACCATTTCAGGAACAGCCGTTGCTGATGACAAAAGGTTTCCTGTTGCGGTCCGTCAGATTTCCGGTGCCATTGCCCGCAGGATTGTCTGTCCCGTAAAGCCCGGAGAAAAACTCAAAAAAGGTGAAATTTACGGTATGATCAAATTCGGTTCCAGAACTGAACTTTATCTGCCTGTCGGCCGTGCTGAAATCAATGTTAAAGTCGGTGATAAAGTCAGCGGCGGAAGTTCTGTTCTTGCTACCTTGACGGAGTAATATTTTTATGAAGAAAAAAATCCATTTGAGCGACAACGTCAAGCATTTTCTGCGTTTTGTTCCGAATCTGTTGACGATTTGCAATTCCCTCTGCGGTTTTCTGGCAATTCTTTATACGCTGCAGGTTTACAAGATGTCGCCTTCGGCTGATCTCCGCGGCGTATTCTGTGTCAGCAGTATCATGATTTTTTCTGCGATGGTCTTTGATGCTTTTGACGGCTTGGCGGCGCGTGCGCTCAATGCGGCAAGTCTGCATGGTATCCAGATGGATTCCCTTGCAGATATGGTCACATTCGGTGTTGCTCCGGCAACGGTGGTTTTCATTATGACCGATACGCTTAAAGCCGGCGTTATGGCAAATTGGCAGATTGCTTTTGTGTATCTGCTCTGTTCAGTTTATATCGGCTGTGCCGCGCTGCGTCTGGCTACTTATAATGTTCACGCCATGTCCGCAGAGAAGAAGGGCGATCCCTCTTATTTCAGCGGTATGCCTTCTCCCGGTGCGGCGGCGGCGATTTGTGCGGTGGTATTTTTTGCACACGAAACCAATCTGCCGATTGAAAAGTTTGCTTTTGTTCTGCCGGTCTATGCGGCGATTCTCGGACTGCTTATGGTCAGTACCATTCCCTACATCCATGCAGGACGCTGGTTGTTCTCCGTCCGTAAAAGCAAGCGTAAAATGATTCTGCTTTGCCTGATGATTCTGATTGCAGTTGTATTCAGGACTGCCGGAATCGTCTTTATGATTACAACTTATGTGTTGTCTGGACCTTTTATTCAGCTGTTCCGTTTGATCAGGAGGAAAGACTCATGAAGTATCTGTTGACCGGCGGTGCCGGATTTATCGGAAGTCACCTTTCGGAGTCTTTGCTCAATGACGGACATGAAGTTGTTATTGCTGATAATTTTTCAACTTCAACGCCTGAAAATCTGCGCCGTATTGCGGGCAGAAGCGGGCTTACCGTTCACGAACTTGATGTGGTGGAGTATCCCGCAAAAGTTGAAGAACTGGTTAAGGAATCTGATTGCGTCATTCACCTTGCCGCTGCTGTCGGTGTGGAACTGGTTGTGAAAGACCCGGTGCGGACAATCACCACCAATGTTCACGGAACCGAGAATGTTTTGTGTCCCGCCGCCAAGTACAACAAGCGCGTAATTGTTGCTTCAACCAGTGAAGTTTACGGTAAATCCTTCAATGAAAAATTTACCGAAACCGATGATTTGGTGATTGGTTCTCCCATGAACTCCCGCTGGAGTTATGCCTGCAGTAAACTTCTGGATGAATTTTATCTGATGGCATTTCAGCGCACAAAGGCATTCCCGGGAACCGTGGTGCGCTTCTTCAATACAGTCGGACCCCGCCAGACGGGCCGTTACGGTATGGTCGTTCCCCGTTTTGTTTCTGCGGCATTGAAAAATGAGCCGATTTACGTTTACGGTGACGGTGAACAATCCCGTTGCTTCTGTCATGTGGCGGATGTTGTACGGGCATTGAAAATGCTGTTGGCAACGCCCGGTTCTGTCGGTGAAGTTTTTAATATCGGCAGTCAGGAACTTGTTTCCATCAAACAGCTGGCAGAACGTGTGATTGCCGTGACCGGCAGCAAGTCTGAAATCAAGTACCTCTCATACGATGAGGCTTATGAACAGGGATTTGAAGATATGCGCCGCCGTTTCCCGAATACTGAAAAATTAAATACTCTTACCGGCTGGAAACCGCAGTTCCGTCTGGATGATATCATTCGTGATGTCGCAGAAGAAATCAAATCACGACAGGGATAATTCGAAAGAATGACAAAATGCGGACGGCGGGAATATCCCGCCGTTTTTTTATCGGATACGGTAGACTGAAATACTGCCGTTGCTGTCAAGGAACGTTTTCCAGTTCAAAGATGTTTTATCGGTGACAGTTCCCGCCAGCAGAGCGTAACGCAGACCGCCTTCCGGACGGGTGAGCCACGGATTGAGTTTTAAGTAATAAAATCCTGAAACAGCAAGCTGATTCAAATAAAACTGCATCATTTCTCCTGCCGTCGGACGCAGGACAATAATTATGGTATCTCCTTTTCCGGGCGGTTCAGAAAGTTCTTCAAGGCGGTATTTTCTGTAATGCAGAACGCCGTCATTGATTTCTTCTCCCCGGATGTCGGTTGAAATAACAGCTTCGTTGTTTTGCGGATCATTGCCGTTGATTCTGCCGGGAGCGTCAAACATAACAAGGTATTTTGAGTGTTCCAGAATACGTTTGACAAAATCATCATATATTTTGGGCTGATTGTTCCAGGCAAGGGGATAACCGCTTGTGGCGCGGTGGATGACCAGCGTGTCAGCAGGGATTTTTGACGCCTGTCGGAATATTTCATAATTGTCCGGGAAAGACCAGCCTTTCAGTCCGTTCCGGAATTCGACAATACCGGACCATGCCACCAGAGCGAGGATGAACATTTGAATATTTGGCTTCCGTTCCCGGATGAGTTCCGCCGCACCGCAACCGGCACAGACGGCAAAAAAACAGCCGAAGGGAATATAAGTTCTGGGCGGTCCGGCATTGGTGATAACAGCGGAAAACAGCGGCAGGAGAATGAAAAGAAGCAGAGGCAGATATTTTTTCTTTCTTAAAAAAAAGAGAGAAAGAAGAAGTGTTACAATTCTTACATGGTGAACTGCGGTGACTGCCAGAAATCCGTAAAAATCGGCAAAACTGCTGATTTTACTTCCCCAGACTCTTGCCGCATTCAACTGCTGATAATTAAAGATGCACCAGAAAAGCGTGAAAACAACGCCTCCACACAATACCAAGAGCAATGAACGATGAGGCTTGGGAGAAATCAACCATGCTGCAAGCGTAATTGCGCCGAGATAGACGACACTTGTCGGCAACGTAAGAATGGCGCAAACGCCGCCCAGAGCCATCGCACATTCCGGCAGAAATTTGAATTTGCCCTGCGGACGGAATGTACCTGTTGCCGCAAGTCCGGCGGCATACAGGGCAAGGAAAAAGACTTGCAGGGCATAACCGCGGGCAAGGCTTGAGTAGACCATGTCCGGCGCGGAAAATGCCATGAAAAACATGGCGGCGAGTGCGGCAAGTTTGTTTTTCCCTGAAAGAACATACGCGATGAATCCGGCAAGGGGCAGAAGCAGTATTCCCGCAATAAAAGAGTGAAGACGGATTGCCCAGACCGGACCATCCAGCGTGACGACAAGTTTGACAAAAAGAGAATTCAAAGGCTGATTGTTCGGCAGGGCAAGTTCAGTCAGAAGCCGGAATACGTCAAGACGTGAAAAATTTTCAAGAGTCCAGATTTCATCATATTCCAACGCCGAAACGATATTTGGAAATCTGAGCAGTGCAGCAATTGCAATAATCAGCAGAAACAACAGTTTCAAAGGTCTGTCGGCGTCAAAATCCTGTTTCATCGGCAGTTCTTTCTCAATTCCTGTTCAAAGACGGCAAATCCCTCAGAAGAAGGGAAGGCACCGAGGATTTTTCCAGCCTTGAAAATCAGCAGCTGTTCACCTGAACGGCTCCCCGCAATTCCCAGGTCAGCATCTTTTGCTTCTCCGGGACCGTTGACGGGACAACCCATGACCGCAATCTTGCGGAACATTATTTTTTTGCCGGAGGATTTGATTTGCGTGATAAGTTTTTCAACTTCACCCGTCAATCCCGCAAGGTCGATTTCGGTTCTGCCGCAGGTGGGACATGAAACGATTTCAGGTTCCGCATTCCGCAGACCGCAGCTTTCAAGAATCATCAAGCCTGCGATAATTTCTTCTTCCGGCGGAGCGGTTAAACTGACACGCAGGGTATTGCCCAATCCTGAAAGCAGCAACGCACCGATTCCTGCGGCGGATTTGACGATTCCGCGCGAGTATGTTCCCGCCTCCGTAATGCCGATGTGCAGGGGATAATCGGTTCTTGCGGCAAATTCTTTGTATGCCGCAACGGTGATGGGGACGCTGGAACTTTTGAGGGCAACTTTGATGGCGGAGACCCCCAGTTTTTCCAACTGATCGCACTGACGCAGCGCGGCTTCAACCAGCGCCGCCGTTATGGCTTTGTCATGGGACATGCCCGAGGCAATGTTCTTTTTGACGGCATCTGTTCCCACGCTGCCTGAATTGACGCCGACACGGACGGGAATATTGTATTCCAACGCCGCATGTGCAACGGGAGTTAATTGTACCGGGTCGCGGACAAGTCCGGGATTAAGACGTACTCCGGCAGCACCGGCTTTGATGGCACCGACAGCGGTTGAGGCATCAAACTGGATATCGGCAATGACGGGAATGGGACTTGCTGCGGTAATTTCTTTTAATCCCGCACAATCACAAGCGTTATCCACCGAGACGCGGATGATATCGCAGCCGAGCTTTGCCAGACTCTCTATCTGGGCAAGAGTTTTATCAACATCCTGCGTCGGCGTGTTGGTCATAGATTGAATGGAAACAGGCGCATCACCGCCTATTTCCACTTTTCCGACTTTGATTTTACGGCTTTGCCGCAGGGGGAACAGCATTTTTCTTCTCTCCTTCAGATGCCGGGAAAAACTCCCTGTAAAGTCTGCGGCTGTCTGAAAATGTTACAAAGATCATCAATCCAATCAGAAGCGCAACAAAAATGTTGGAAAGAATTTTGATAAGACAGTTGGGCAGCGGTCTTCCCAATGCCATTTCAATCAGTCCGAAGACGATGTGTCCGCCGTCCAGCACGGGGAAGGGCAGCAGGTTGAAGATCGCCAGGGCAAAGGAGATCACCACCGTGAAATAAATGCCGCTGATGAGCGAGGATTTATGGACGGAGTTGAAAAGCACCATGCCGATTCCCAGGGGACCGGACATATGACTGGGTTTGATGGAACTTTGTTTTTCGGTCAATCCCAGTTTGTTGGCAAGTCCGACGACGATACCCCGCAGGGATTTCCAGCTCATATCAATCGTTGACATGAAAAGCTGCCAGGGCGTGGGATGATCCCGCAGCAGAATACTTACACCAATTGTGTGCGGAACGACTTTTTCTGCGGCAAGAGTGACCTCTTTTTTCTCGTTTTTACGCATGTAGGTCAAGGTGAACGGCTTGGTTTTGAGTTCGTGGATGGCACGGATGAAATCAACAGGGGAATTCATTTCTTTGCCGTTGATTGCAAGCAGCACGTCATCAACCATAAGTCCGGCTTTTTCCGCAGGAAGAGTTCTGCTGATTGAGGCGGCACGGATACCCTTGCCTTCCTTGTTGGGAACGATTCCGACACCGACCAGATAGCGGGTGAATTCCTCATCCAGTCCGGCAATCGGCACGGGGGAGACTTTAAGCTGAACCTTTTCGCCGTTGCGGAGAATATCAAGAAGAAGTTCACGTCCGCGTGAAAGGTCGATCATGCTCTGATATTCGTGGAAGTCGCTGATTTCCGTACCGTCCACAGCCAGAAGAATATCGCCTTTGCGGATACCCGCTTTTTCTGCAATGGAACCTTTTTTCGGAACCAGTTCCAACGGAATCAGCACCTTGAAATAAGGCCAGGCAATGCCTTCGGCGCGCATTTTTTCAGGCGCATTGGGATTGGGACGGGGAACGTAACGGACGGTATGAGTTTTGCCGTCACGGAGAACTTCAAGTTCCACTTCTCCGATGGTGAAGAGGATTTTGCTGACAAAGTGCGCCCAGGTGTCAAAGAAACGTTTGCCGTTGAGTTTGACAATGATATCGTTCTTTCTCAGTCCTGCGGCATATTCCGGTCCCTTTTCGTCAACGGACATAACTTTGAGTTCACGCATTTTCGGAGAATCCTGCGGCATGCCGAAGAACCAGACGGCACAGCCGAGAAGCAGTCCGAAAAGGACGTTGAACAACGGTCCGGCAACGGCGGTGATGGCGCGGTCAAGCGGTTTGGCGCGTTCCAGTTCCGTTCCGTCGGCGGCTTTGGGTTTGTCACCCGTGGCGTCTACCTGCGGAATTTCGCAGTAGCCGCCGAAAGGGAGCCAGCCGAGGCGGTATTCAACGCCGTTGTACTTCTTTCTCCAGAACGGTTTGAAACCCAATGCAAAGGCGTCAATGTGCAGTCCGCGCCATTTCGCCGCCAGAAAGTGTCCCAGTTCGTGGAAAAAAATACACAGTCCGATGGCGAAAAACACGAACAGCAGAGACCCGGCAATGCTCAAATATTCAAGCAATTTCTCCATAGTTCCCTCTTTTTTTTCAATGCCTGAAAATTTTTCAGGCGAACAGTTCTTTTGAAGTGATCAGCTGAACACTCTCTCCGGAAATTTCTTTCAGAGCCGTTTCCGGATTTTCAAATCTGAAAACGATGATTGCCTTGTCGGCATTTCCGGCGGTGAAAGCGTACATGTATTCCACAGAAAGATTGTGTTTATCCAGAATGTCAAAGATTTCAGACAGTCCGCCCGCACGGTTGGGAACGGTCAGAGCAAGGACTTCTGCGGTTTTGACGACGAATCCTGCGGCAGTCAGCACCTGCGCGGCTTTTTCGCTGTCCTGAATCAGCAGACGGAGAATGCCGAACTCGCTGGTGTCGGCAAGGCTCAGCGTACTGATGCTCAAATTATTATCTTTGAGAATCCGGCAGACTTTGGAGATACTTCCGGGCGTATTTTCAACAAAGAGAGAAAGCTGTTTGATAAAAGCCATCATTGAAATCCTTTATTTTGCGGCATTTCTGCCCAGTTCAAACATTTCAAGGTTGAGCGCAAGAATCTTCTCGGGGAAGATGTCGGCAAGGACTTCTTTCCAGAGTTTTTCATCGACCGGCAGTTTTGCCGAAAGCGCACCCAGAAGCATGGTATTCAATGCTTTGGGATTGGTGAGTTTTTCTTTGGGCACGTCATCCGGAGTGATGAGAACACCGCCTTCGCGCAGTTTGTCTTTGACAACTTCAACCTGAGTGGTATCCAGTACGACCAGATAATCGCACTCTCCGGCGGGAACCATGGGACTGGCTACGTTTTCACCGAAACGCACTTCGCTGGAAACGGAACCGCCGCGCTGGCTCATACCGTGGACTTCGCTTTTTTTGATATCATATCCGCAACGGAAGAGTGCTTCAGAGAGAATATCCGTGACTTTCAGCACGCCCTGTCCGCCGAGACCGGCAACAATAACATTCGTGACCATAAGACTTATGCTCCTTTTCCGGCGTTGGACGCCTTGTGTTTAGCCAATGCAAGAATACAGGGTCTGCGGGCGATGATGACACTGCATTCATTGCCGGCAAGACGGTTTTTGAGGATTTCCGCAAACTTTTCAGGTTCAGCGGTGGTATCCACGATATCGATATTTTTGACGCCCAGTCCTCTGCAGGCATCTTCGGGTTTGATGGCAAAGGATTCGCTGCCGTCCAGATGATGACCGGTACCGGGATGTTCCTGAAGTCCGGTCATGGCGGTCGTGCCGTTGTCAAGGATGATGACAACGTGTCCGGTGGCGGGCGGATTGTACATCATTTCCACAATGCCGTTGATACCGGTGTGGAGGAAGGTGCTGTCTCCGATGACGCTGACAACTTTTCTTGCCTGATCTTCGGGCAGAACTTTACGCAGTCCGAGACCGACGGTGATACTTGCGCCCATGCAGACACAGCTGTGGAGAGCGTTGAAGGGCGGCATGACACCCAGCGTGTAACAGCCGATATCTCCGGAAACGATACAGCCGGTGTCGCGCAGCACTTCATAAGTTTTGCGGTGCGGACAGCCCGGGCAGAGCTGCGGCGGTTTGCCGGGGTTCGGCACGGGTTCGGGCGTGGTGTCGCCGGCGAGAATTCTGCGCACACGTTCAACATTGAGTTCGCCGAAACGGTACATATCGGGTTTGTTTTCAATTGAAAGACCCATGGCACTGATTTCTTCAAAGAGAATGGGATCACCCTCTTCAACAACGATACAGCGTTTGACGGAATTGACAAACTGTTTGATCGTTTCCTGCGGCAGCGGATAAGAAAATCCGATTTTAAGGATTGATGCTTCGGGAGCTGCTTCGCGGGCGTGGTGGAAAGAGATACCGCTGGTGATGATACCCAGCTCATCGGAACCCTTGATCCACTGATTGTAAGCATTTTTGTCGTTGGTCTGAGCCATTTCAGCCAGATCGGCGCGGAGACGCTTGTGGGCTTTTCTGGCAAAGGCGGGAACCATGACATTTGAAACAGGATCAATGGTGTAATTGCCCTGACGGATTTCGTCGCGGCGGTCGCTGCGGACCAGGATACACTTGGAGTGACAGACTCTTGTCGTCACACGGAACAGCACCGGACCGCGGTATTTATCCGCCAGTTCAAAGGCGGCGCGGAGAAAATCGTAACACTCCTGAGAATCGGAGGGTTCAAACATCGGCACACCGGCGGCGCGGGCATAGCGGCGGTTGTCCTGTTCGTTCTGACTGGATGCCATGCCCGGATCGTCGGCGGTGATGATGACCAGTCCGCCGGGAGTTCCGGAGTAGGCGATGGTGAAAAGCGGGTCGGCGGCGACGTTAAGTCCCACATGTTTCATCGTTGCGATGGCGCGTCCGCCGGCAAGGGCAGCACCGATGGCGGTTTCAAGAGCGCATTTTTCGTTGGGTTCCCATTCGGCTCTGCCGCCGAGTGCGCTGAAATTGTCAAGAATTTCTGAACTGGGCGTGCCGGGATAACCGCAGCCTAAATTCACACCGCAATCAAACGCCGCCATGGCGATGGCTTCGTTTCCGCTTACAAGTAATTTCTGACTCATAATATTTCCTTTATCAACGTGGTTTGATACTTTCACTTAATTTATCAATGATATCCTGCTGTTCGTCCAGACGGGATTCCACCATATCGGTAATTTTTTCAATTTCTGTCTGATCGGGCGTATATTTGCCGGAGTTGAGCAGTTTGAGCATTTCATCCAGCCGCAGATCGATTTCAGCCAGACGGTGCAGGGCATCTTTATTCAGTTTTTCGGGGTCGGCATCGGTGTCTGCCAGCAGACGGAAAAACTCAAGTTTTGCATCAATGCCTTCAAGAATTTCAGAACGCAACGGCGCTTTGAGTTCATCGTCGGCACGGTTGTAATTTTCGTGGAGAACCTCAAAACGTTCTTCAAGATAGGTATAAAGATATACCTGCTGCGTTTCGTCAACGCAGATATTTTCAGCTGAACCGAAAATTCTTCTGAAAATTGCATCAAAGTCGGATTCTCTGGCAAAACACTCATCCAGAATATAAGCATCGATTTCCGGCAGGGTGACGGGATTGCCCAGATCTTTGAGGATGCCTTCAAGACTGCCGGTTTCGCCGCGTGACAGAGAAAGAACTTTTGACAATTCGCTGTCATGGTCATCATCGGAAGAGTCTTTGTAATCGTTGATGAGCGCAAGAACGGCGTGGTCTCCGTCGGCACGGATGGTTATTTTAAGGGACATGTGGATATATTCATCCAGACTGCAGGCGGAATTTGCAAGTTCTTTTCCACCGTAAAAAAGTCCCCAGGTCAACTGTTCGTTGATATCCAGATAGTCTTCAAACCGCTCGCACACCTTTGTCAGGGCGTTGTCAAAGTTTTCGACCCAGATTTTGCGGGCGCTGACACTTCGGCTGTCTCCTGACTGCAGAGAAATGTTGATGATACCCTTGTGATAATCAACAACTTCGCAGATGATGGCGTCACCGTCTTCAACTTTGTTTTTTGCATAAAACTCAGTCATATCATAGACATTCAACGTCACCTGTTCATTGGCGGAACGGTGTGATTTGAGTCCGATATTGGCGGGAGATTCCGCCAGCAGAAAATCAAAGATGTTGTCGCTGCCCAGAAGCATGTGATAATGAAAAGCCTGTCCCAGCGGGAGGGTGATTTCTCTGCGGGGAACGGGAACGCCGTTATCCAGCAGAACAACTTCAGAGGGAAAAACTGTATCCGCAAGAAACGGCACAAAACGGTGTCCGGGGAGCAGATATCCCTGAGATTTTTCCCAACTGTCAAAGGTGACGGCAAAACGGAATCCTTTGAAAAAGGCTTCGCGGCGGTGAAAACCTTTGCCGGGCGCATTGAAAAAGCGGTCGTCGCCGTCAAGGATTCTTTCAATACGGCGTTCCAGGGTATCGGAACGGTTGCCCAGTTTCTTTTTGATATCGGCAATCGTGAAAGTTTCGGGCAGGGCGTCAACGATTTGTTCGATATCGGTGTAAGAAATATCTTTGAGAGAACTCATTTGAAAATTTATCCTTTCATCAGAAGGGTCAAGCCGCGGGCGAGATATGCCCCCAGATCTTCCTGAGAGAATTCTTTGATCTGTTCAATCGTCAGGGCATTGGCAATATCAAATTTGCCGCTGCGGGTGCGCCGCAGATTGGTGAGCATGGCACCGACACCGAGTTTTTTTCCGGCATCGGAACAGAGGGTGCGGACATAGGTTCCTTTTGAACAGTTGAGCGTGAATTTGCACCGGGGCAGATCACACTCCGTGACATCCAGACTGTGGATGACGATGGGTTTTGCCTGACGTTCAACTTCAAGACCTTTGCGGGCAAGGTCATAAAGTTTTTTTCCGTCAACTTTGACGGCGGAAACCATGGGAGGCGTCTGCATCTGTTCGCCGATGAATCCGGCAAGGGTTGAACGCAGGAGTTCCTCCGTAATTTGAGAGGGATCTTTTCTTGAAGTGACTTCGCCGTCAATATCTCCTGAATTGGTTTCAACCCCCAGAAGCATATCCGCTTCGTAACACTTGTCTTCTCCGGCAAGTTTTTCGCTGTAACTTGTGAATTTGCCCAATACCAGAACCAGCAGTCCGGTTGCGGCGGGGTCAAGCGTGCCGCAGTGTCCGACTTTGGGGACATTGAAACGGTTGCGGACAAAATTAACAACATCAAAACTTGTCCAGAGAATCGGTTTGTCAACCAGCATGATACCGTATCCGGTGAAGGGCGGCAGCCGGTGTTTTCCCGGTTTATATCGCATCAATCAAAACTCCTGAAATAAACTTTTAAAGCCTTTTTTAATAAAGGACTTTTGAATCTTTACATACTTAATGCATAATATAACACAGAAAACTCAAAAAAAAAAGTCATTTCCTCCTTTTTTGCCGGAAAAATAGCATGATGTGCCGGAAAAGTTTAAGCAGGAGCAGAATACACTTAATTTCCGGAAAGCAGAACTTTTTCAAGAGTCATGGGAATCAATGTTCTGTTTGCCAACGCAGTTCCGATCATGAAAGATTCTCCCGTCTGCAGTTTGCCTTTGAAGGTCTTTTTTGCAAACAGAATACCGTTGACTTTGATGGAGATACTTTCCGTTGTCCAGATAAAGGCAAGTTTCGTGCTTTTGCCGGCGGGGAGCTTGATTCTGCAGGCGCAGGATACCGGTTTCCTGTTGATGTCAAAAACGTAGAAACTCAGATTGTAAGTTCCCGCATTTTCAGTGATGACAGCAGATGAAATCGTCCGTTTGTTTCCCCTTGCGGACCAGAGATAATGCAGATGATTCTTTTTGTCAGTTGACGGAACAGAATTGAATTTTGCCGTCAACTCCAATGTGCCGCCTGCGGGATTGAATTTCCGCTCGATATACATTCTGCTGACGGGTGCAAATTCAAGCGTTTTGCCTTTGATTGTCAAGCCCGGACCTTTGCCGAATTTGTCTCCGGGAAAAGAGAACAGGATATTTTGCTCCGCAAACAGAATACAGGAAACAAAAAGAAGAATCATTGAAATACTGCGTTTCATGATAACAGAACCTTATTTTGAGGGAAGTGCGGGCGTAATTGTCAACTTCCGCAAATCGCCGTGGAACATCTCGTTATCCCAGCCGCCGAAGGTGCTGACACTCATCCAGCGCGGTACGCCGTCATGCGCAAAGGACTTGTATCTGCCGTTGACGCCGAGGGTAAGAGTTTTGCCGTTATAAATCATTTCAACTTTATTCCATTTGCCGGGAACAAGTTTCAAATCGGACTTGTATTCGTTTTTCTGCCAGAACGGCGAGGTCAAATCATGCGGACGGCGTTGGATCGGGTCTGCACAGAGTTTGCCGTTTTCAAGATGAAGTTCAAAGCCGTTTGCATAAGTGTTGTAATGACACCAGATAACCTGCTTTGCCGTGAATTTAACGGGACGGAGTTCCATCGTCATATGGAATCCGGAATACTGCGGAACGGCTGTTCTCGGCAGCATGATGAAACTGCCGCTTTTTCCGTCAAAATGCAGATAACTTCTGCCGTCTTCTTTTTTCCAGACAGGCGCAGGACGGGCGGAGGATTTTTTTAAATTTGCGTTTAAAACGGTGCTTAATCCCGGTTTGGCTTCATTGCGGTTGCCGTTTTGATCTGAGGCAAGTTGAGCGTGTCCGCCGAGCTGGGCATAATATTCCCGTCCGGCTTTTGTGCGGAGCGTGGAGCCGTTGGCAGAATCAAATTCATAATCAATTACTGGAACTCTTGAAGCGGGAAGAGTGAAACTCTGCCAGTTGCGCAATTCATTGAGTCCT
>JAZQYS010000358.1:0-4327 GCA_045633645.1 Victivallaceae bacterium
CCTTGAGGGAACTGCCGACAGCTGCCGTATTTCGCTTCTTGATAAAAACAAAAAGCTGATTTTAAAGCAGAATACCAAACTGCGTTCAGCTCAAAATCATGTTGAACTCTCTCTCAGCGGACTCATCCCCGGAAACTATCAGATTCTTCTGGAATCTTTTGAAAACAATTCCTTGTGCGCCCGCAAAGAAATCCCGTTCAATATTCCCTCTCTCCCTGAAAAATGGCAGAAAAACACTCTCGGTAAAACCCCCGTTATTCCGCCCCCCTGGCAGGATTTGCAGACAAAATCCGCCAATACCGTTGCGGGAAAAACCTTTGCTTACAAATTTGCCTCTTCTTTTCTCCCCCGTCAGGTCACGGCGGCAGGAACAGAACTTTTCAGCCGTCCGGCTGAACTGCTCCTTGACGGCAGAAAAATCGGATTTAACGCAAAAGTTTCTGACGTTAAAAATACCAGAGACCAATATTCTTTTACCGTCCGTTCTTCTGAAAAAGGTTTCAACATCACCGCTGCTGTCACCACAGAGTTTGACGGTTTTACCCGGGTAAAACTCACCCTTGCCCCCCTGCAGGAAAAACAGATAAGTTCGCTTATTCTGCAATTTCCCTTCAAAAAGGAGAACTCTTCTCTTTTCAACTCCATGAACAAGTTCTATATGAACTATCAGGCAGGACACTGCGGAGCTTTCAAAAACTACAACATGAACCTCTACAAGCGTCCGCCGGTCATGTTTGTCGGCAACGACAACTGCGGTTTGCAGTGGTTCTGTGAAAAGCTGCCCTGCTGGTACAATGCAAATCAGGACAAATCTCTTCAGCTGATTACGGGAAAAAATGAAAATCTCCTGCGCTTGAATTTCATTGACAAAAAAATCACTGCTGAAAAACCGCTTGTGTATGAATTCGCATTTCAGAGCGTTCCCATCCGTCCGATGCCGGAAAACTGGCGTTCTCTCTGTCCCTACCGCAACTTTGATCCCTATTTTGTCTGGTCAAAGTATCATCACTACCCCTATGCGGATGCCCTGCGGCAGGATCAAGCCTATGTCAAGCTCAAAAAAGACAAAACTGCACGTTTCGGAAAAAATCTGTTCTACTATTTTGCCGGCTTCACCATTACGCCGACTTTCCCTGAATGGAATTATTACAGTTCTGAATGGATGCTCACGCCGCCCGAACTGGGACTTTACGGCGCAATCAAAAATCCCGCAGCGTACTTCACCTGGATTTGTCCGAACTCTTCTGAATACCGGGATTTCTATCTTGACCGTCTGGAAAAAATTATCCGCAAGCTGGATATCACCAATATCTACATTGACAACTCCGACGCCCAGCTCTGCGCCAATGCCCGCCACGGCTGCGGATACACCGGAACTGACGGCAAACGTTACAGCTCCTTCAATCTGCACGGAACCAGAACCCTTGCCCGCAGAGTTTATACGCTCATCAAAAATATGCGTCCTGACGGACGTGTCATCCGCCACATGTCCGCCAAACCCGTCGCGCCTGTCATCGCCTTTGCTGATATGATCGTTGACGGAGAACTCTACAACAAAACTGTTGCCATTGATGAAAGTTACTTCAATATTTTTGAATCTGAAATGTTCCGCGCCTCCTTCTGCGGCAAACTGTGGGGTATTCCGCAATTTTTCATTCCGCAGTTCACCCGCGTCATCCCCTGGCACAATCCGGAACGCTGGTACGCCTGGAAAACGCCCGCTGCCCGTCAAAGGTACAAAGTGACGGATAAAATCCGTCATTTCAAGGGATATTTTCTCCTTCACGACACTCAGATTTTTCCGCTTTTCGGCGTCAAAGTTGACGACATTGAAAACATTAAAAAGCGTTTCGGTCTGCGCAACGAATCCCGCTTCACAGGTTACTTTTCCCCGCAGAAACCCTGGAAAAGCGATGGCAAAGTACTGGTTTCCGGATATACGGATAACGGCAAACTTATGCTGATTGTATTCAATTCCGGACTCAATAAAAATGTTAAAATCAACTTTGACGGAAAAAAATTGAATGCTCTGGGAATCAAGATGCCGCGCATTTTATTCAATGCTGAAAACGGCAATTCTGTCATTCCCCGTTGCAATCAGATCTCCCTTGATCTTGAATATAATAATTATGTAATTTTAACCACTGAAAAATAAGGAATAAAGATAATGTATCACCCTAAATATGCCATGTTTTTTGATATGCACACGCTTCAAACCTGTCCCGATGTGGGCAGAGATTTTGATGCTGTCCGCTTTGCCGCCAAACTCAAAGAAACCGGCGTCGATCTCACCGGATTCCATGCCAAGTGCAATCAGGGTTTCTGTTATTATGACACCAAAATCGGCAACCGTCATCCCTCCATGGCTCCCGGCAGAGATATTTTCGGCGAAGTCGTCTCCGAATGCGGCAAGCAGGGAATCAAAGTTTCTGCCTACTTCAACTGCGGACTTTCCAACGAAGATGCCGTTAAGCACCCCGAATGGAGCCGCGTTGGTCTTGCCGGAAATATTCTGCACCCCGAAGTTTATGACATCGGCTGGATTTCTCCCTATATCCGCACCATGTGTCCCAACTCCCCCTGGCGTGATCACCTGATGAACATGATCCGCGAAGTCCGCGACCGTTACCCCGTCGCAGGATTCCTCTTTGACTCCTTCAACGTCTTCCCCTGCATCTGTCCCCACTGCGTCGCCGGTATGAAAGCCGAAGGTCTTGACTGCACCAACGAAGACGATGTTATGAAGTTCGCCCGCAAGTCCATTCTCGGTCTTGCTCAAGATATTTCCGCCCTGCTTGAACCCAAAAAGAACGGTCTGCTTACCTATTTCCTCGGTATCGGCGCAAGAGACAATGCCAAGCTCGGCTCCTATCTTGAATGTGAATGTCTGCCCAACAACCCCGTTTGGGGATACGATTATCTGCCGCTTTTTGCCCGCTATTTCCGCAATCTCGCCGATGAAGGCGCGCCCGTCCTCAATATGACCGGACGTTTCAACAGCTGGGGCGATTTCGGCAGTCTGCGTACTCAGGAGGCTGTTGAGTATGATATGCTTTTCGGTCTTGCCAACGGTATGCGTCCCAACATCGGAGACCATCTCCACCCCCGCGGCGATCTCTTTGACTGCGTCTTTGACCGCATCGGAAGCGTTTACAAAAAGCTCCGCAAGTATGATCCCTGGTTTGAAGGCGCAAAAAATCTTATCGATCTCGCCGTTGTCATCCCCGACAAAATGAGCAAAACCCCCGAACTTGTCGGTATTACCCGCATGCTTTCAGAACTGCGAATCCAGTTTGATTTCATCGATCACTGCTGCGACTGGTCTCCCTACAATGTTTTGATTCTCCCTGACTGCGTTCTTATGAATGATGATCTTGCCCCGCTGATTCAAGCCCATCTTGCCGCCGGTAAAAAAATCATCGCCACCGGCTGCTCCGGTTTGAATCCCGCACAGGATGCCTTCGTCTTTGAAAAAGAATGGGGCGTTAAATATATCGGCAAATGTGAACACAATCCCGCTTATTTCAAGCTTACAGGTGAATATGCTTCCCAACTCCCCGATATGCCCCTGGCAACCAATCTCCCCGGCGAAAAAGTTGAACTCCTTCCCGGCAGCACCGCTTCCGGCGTGGTTTATACCTCGTGGTTCAACAAGCACTGGGACGGCAAGTATTCCCACTTCTACGCGCCCCCCGCTGTGAAGACCGATATCCCCTTCCTCGTCCTCGGTGAACAGTGCGCCTACTGTTCCTTCCCCCTCGCTCAGGCTTACTATCAGCAGACCACCCCCGATTTGCGCAAAGTTCTTGAAATTATGATTCGCCATTTTATCAAGGAGTTTATCTTTACCGCTGACCGCCGTCTGCCCACCTTCGCCCGCGCTTTTGTTACCGAAAAAGAGGATTGCCGTATCGTCCATCTTCTCAACTATCAGCCCGATCTGCGCGGTCTTAATCTCATGATTGAAGATGCTCTCCCCCTCGACGGTGTCCAATGCAGTCTGCAGCTCGACGGCAGAAAAGTTGAAAAACTTTATCTCGCCCCCGACCAAAAAGAAATCCCCTTCACCATCTCAAACGACCGCATCTTCTTCACCGTCCCCGAATCCTCCGGCTACGCCATGCTCGTTCTCCGCTTTTTTTCAAAGTGAAAAAAAGCTTGGCAAAAAAAGCTGGGTAGCGATTGCGACGTTGCTGCAATCGCCTAAGGGGGCTTGTCGCCCCCTTAGGAATCCCCCGGGAACGCCGTGGGTAATTCTGCAGATGAAAAAAAGCTTGGCAAAAAAAGCTGAGTAGCGGTCGGGGGCGTTGCCCGACCGGTCCCGTCT
>JAZQYS010000359.1:0-3100 GCA_045633645.1 Victivallaceae bacterium
TGACTAAACATGCTGTCCGGTTCAGTGCCGCGCTTTTATTTCTTGCTTTGGGCGCAGTACCTGCAAATGCTCAGGAAAACGCAAACAATGAACTTCCGCCGGTTGTCCGGACTCTTCAGGATATTGAACAGGGAAGGAAAAACGTTGAGAGTGTTCTGCGTTCCCTTTCTGAAATGTTCACCTTGGAATCAACATTTCCCGCTGTGACGGTCAAGCCGAAAAAACTTCTGCCCGCGTATCACCGGATTGTCAAGGGTGAAAACAACCGTTCCATCCTTATTTACCGTCCCCGTTTCAGCAAGGCTGAACGTCTTTACAAAGCACTGGACGGTGTGGTTGTCGGCTCTGTTCTGATTGAGCAGGTCAAAGAAGAAAATATGCTCGTTCTCAATGCTCCGGATAAAGAAATCAATACTTATCTTGAAATTCTCCGCGGTCTGGACGTTCCCGGCGCACAGTTGCTGATTGAGGCAAAGGTTGTTGAAGTAACATTCAAGGATGAGACTCTCCGCAATCTTTCTATGAACTACTCTACCGGCGGCAGCACTTTCGGCGCAACAACTCAGGTGCCGGGCGCAACTGCCCAGCCGACTTCCGGATTGGGCGGAAATTTCAATCCGCTTTCAGGAAAAGACAAGCTTGATATCTCTTTCAAGTGGCTCCAGCAGGCTCAGGATGCAAAAATTCTTTCTGCTCCGAATATTCTCCTTTCCCGCAACGAAACCAGCCGTATCGTTACCGGTCAGGATATTCCTATTCAGGAAGCGAACTCTACCAGCAGCACCCTGCAGATGAGTACAAAATACAAGAGCGTCGGTGTGAAGCTTGAAGTTGAACCCCAGATGATCAACGATGACTGTGTGACCTTGCGCCTCTGGCCTCAGGTTTCAAGTATTACCAAAAATGAACAGATTGCTGTCGGCGGTTCCGCTTATTCCGTGCCGGTCATTGCTGTCCGCTGTATTGAAAGTTATCTGCGCCTTTATGATAAACAGGTCGTCATGATGGGAGGTCTTTACTCCAGCCGTACTGCTCTTGAAGAAGAAAAAATTCCGATTCTCAGTGACTTGCCGTTTATCGGAGAACTTTTCAAAGGCAAAAATGCGACAAAAGAAGTTACCCAGCTGATTTTCTTCCTCAAGGTACACATCATTCCGGCAGAAAAAGATCAGAACGGAATTCTTTACAATCCCTACAGCTCTGCGAAAAACAGTGAACTTTACGGTGATTTGCTCCAGAATGCCAAGAGTAATCCTTCTCATGAATCTGCCGTGCGCACCCTCCTGAAGGATATGGGAAATGCCGTCCCCGGCAAAAAGGTGAAAGATCGTGAAAAGTTTATGAAAAATCTGAGCCGGGCTCTTGAGAAAAAAGACACCAAAGTCTCTGCTCCTCAAAAGACTGACAGCAAAGCAGTTCCTGCTCCGGCAAAGGCAAAAGAGAATAAAGCAAAAAATGCCGTTCCGCAGAAAAAAAACGCTGATAAGGCTGCTGCAAAATGAAATTGACTCGTAAAAAACTTTTTGTTTCCGTCGCAATACTCCTGCTGATTGCAGGATTTTGCGGCGTGTACTTTGGTGTTTATCTGCCCCGGAAAGCTGCTGCAGAAGCCGCCTCTGCCGAAGAAGCCGGAAAAAAGACCTCTGAAAATAACGATATGGACCGTACTTTCCGGGTTCGCCGGGATGATCTGGTAATCGGACTTCAGCAGGGAGGATATGTCAATGCCAGTAAAAAACACAAATTGGCTCTTCAGGCGAACCACCGTACAAAATTGATTTGGGTTATTGACGAAAATACCAAAATCAAAAAAGGTGATCTGCTTGCCAAATTTGAAACTGATGATTTGCTTGAAAAAATTGAAAACTTTGAAATTGAGCAGGACAACCTGACTAAAGAACTTGATCTTGCAAGAGAAAATTACCGCGTTCTTTTAAGTACCAATGCCGCCGAACTTCAGGATGCAGAGGAAAAACTCTCCCAGGCGGATGACGCTCTGCGCAAGTACCGCCGTTTTGAACGTGTCAATCAGCGGGATACGCTTGAACTTGCTATTACTGAAGCTGAAGACGCTCTCAAAACTGAGGAAGATGCTTTCAGAGAGGCACGGGATAAGCAGTACGAGGCAACCAGTACTCGGAATGCTGAAGAAGTCCGTCAGGCCGCCCTTGATAAGCAGCAGGCAAAAATTGACAAGGCTGAAAATACGCTCACCAATGCTGAAGATAATTTCAAAGTGTTCCGCCGCTATGATCATCCCAGTAAGATTCTCCGTCTGGTCAATGCTTATGATCAGGCGAAACTCACCTTGCAGAAGGTCAAGATTTCAACTGAATCCAAGGCAATTCAGCAGCGCAAATCCATTGAGAACTTGCGGCGCCGTGTCCGCTGGGTGACCAAGCAGCTGCAGCGTTACCGGGAATATATGCCCATGATGGAGTGGCGCGCTCCCGAAGACGGTGTTGTCATCTACGGCGATCCCGATCGCCGTTGGGGTAATATTGACGTCAAACTCGGTATTGAAGTCGGACGCGGACAGGTGCTTATCACCATTCCTGAAATGTCCAATCTGGTTGTGGATTTTGATTTGCCTGAGCAGTTCCGTTCCAAGGTGCAGGTCGGCAACAAGGCAACGATTACGCCGGACTCTCTGCCCGGAGAAAAATTTGAAGCCACAATCTCGCACATTGCCACATTGCCGGTGAATATGGTTCAGTGGGACAGTGCGTCTCCTAAAATTTACAAAACCAAGTTGAAACTTGATAAACAGTCTCCGAAACTGGTCAACGGTATGAGTGTGCAAATTCACGTTGTCACCAAAATCATTCCCAAAGTGCTGTTTGTTCCCATTGAAGCCGTCTTTGAAGAAAATGACCGTTTCTTTGTTTACCGTTCCGGCTTGCGCGGACCTGAAGAAGTGACTGTATCCATCGGTGAATCCAATGACAACTTTGTTCAGATCAAATCCGGTCTGGAAGAGGATGACGTTGTTTATCTCTACCGTCCTTATCAGAAAAGTCAGGATACAAAGTAATGGCTGAAGAACAAGCAATCGTCCACCTGAAAGATATCCGCAAAACCTACATCACAGGGGACCTGC